>NZ_JBPXMB010000023.1:0-193623 GCF_051918945.1 Streptosporangium sp. LJ11 | reverse complement strand
CGGAAACGGGGAACGCTCCGGCGCAAGCCGGAAGCTGCCTGAGAGCGCGCTCACCACAGCACACTCACAAGCAACGGTATGTCGTGACCGCATCTATATGCGCAGGCCCGCCGACCTGGGCGCGCACACTCGTCATGGGATGGCACGATGGAAACCATCCCAACCAAAGTCAGTCGCAAAGGAGCGGATTGGCTGTGGCCACCGTGCCGAGTGTGTCGTACTCCATCACCGTGCGCCTGGAGGTGCCCGCCGGCGGCAATGCCGTCAGCCAGCTCACCCACGCCGTAGAGTCAGCAGGAGGTGTGGTCACCGCGCTCGACGTGACCACGGCCGGCCATGAAACGCTGCGCATCGACGTCACCTGCGCCGCGCGTGACACCGATCACGCGCAGGCGATCGTCGACAAGCTGGAGGGCGTCGAGGGCGTCGTCATCCACAAGGTCTCGGACCGGACCTTCCTCATGCATCTCGGCGGCAAGATCGAGATGCGGTCGAAGGTGCCGCTGCGCAACCGCGACGAGCTCTCGATGGCCTACACGCCCGGCGTCGCCCGGGTCTCCATGGCCATCGCCCGCAACCCCGAGGACGCCCGCCGTCTGACCATCAAGCGCAACACCGTCGCCGTCGTCACCGACGGCTCGGCGGTGCTCGGCCTGGGCAACATCGGCCCGGCCGCCGCGCTCCCCGTCATGGAGGGCAAGGCCGCGCTGTTCAAGCGGTTCGCCGACATCGACGCCTGGCCGATCTGCCTGGACACCCAGGACGTCGACGAGATCGTGCGCACGGTGCAGATCATCGCCCCCGGCTTCGGCGGCATCAACCTGGAGGACATCTCGGCGCCGCGCTGCTTCGAGGTGGAGCGGCGGCTGCGCGATCTGCTGGACATCCCGGTCTTCCACGACGACCAGCACGGCACCGCGATCTGCGTGCTCGCCGCGCTCACCAACGCGCTGCGCGTGGTCGGCAAGGACCTGGGCGAGGTCCGCATCGCCCTCGCGGGCGCGGGCGCGGCCGGTACGGCGGTGCTGCGCCTGCTGCTCGCTGCGGGCGCCCGCAACCTGGTCGTCTGCGACTACCTGGGCGCCGTGCACCGCGGCCGCCAGGACCTGGACGACTCGCTCCAGTGGATCGCCGACCACACCAACGCCGAGGGCTACTCCGGCGACCTGCGCGGCGCGGTCAAGGGCGCCGACGTGTTCATCGGCGTGTCCGCGCCCGGCATCCTCAACGGCGACGACATCGCCACGATGGCCAAGGACGCCGTGGTCTTCGCGCTCGCCAACCCCGAGCCCGAGATCTCGCCCGACGACGCCCGCGAGTACGCCGCCGTGGTCGCCACCGGCCGCTCCGACTACCCGAACCAGATCAACAACGTGCTGGCCTTCCCCGGTGTCTTCCGCGGCCTGCTCGACGCCCAGGCCACCGTGGTCAGCCAGGAGATGCTGCTGGCCGCGGCCAAGGCGCTGGCCGCCGTGGTGACCGCCGAGGAGCTCGGCCCCAACTACATCATCCCCAGCGTGTTCCACCCGGACGTGTCGGGCGCCGTCGCGGCGGCCGTGCGCGAGTCGGCCGGCGGCCGGGCTCGTACGGGCATGACGGAGGCGTGACGCGGGCGCAGACGGTTACCCACGGCTCCCGTCCCGCTCCGGGGAGTGCGCTCACCCGCGTGTCACGTGACACCGGGTGAGGCCCGGACCATCGGAAGAGCGGGTGGAGCAGCGCGAAAGGGGGTCCACCCCTCATGATGGAGGTATGGCGGAGGCGATCTACGTCGGTGGGCTTCTGGTGGCGACGCCGCAACTGGAAGATCCCAACTTCCGGCGCAGCGTGGTCCTGGTGCTGGAACACGACCTCGACGGCGGCACCCTGGGCGTGGTGCTCAACAGACCGAGTGACATCTCGGTGACCCAGGTGCTCCCCACCTGGGACACCATGGTCACCGGCCCGTCCGTGCTGTTCCAGGGCGGCCCCGTCCAGACCGACAGCGCGCTGGCGCTGGCCGCCGTCCCGAGCGGCCAGGAACCGCTCGGCTGGCGGAGGCTGCACGCGGGCACCGCGGCCGTCTCCAGGCTCGGCACCGTCGACCTCGACGCGCCGCCGGAGATCCTCGCCGGGGAGATCGCCCAGATGCGCATCTTCGCGGGGTACGCGGGATGGTCGGCGGGCCAGCTGGAGAGCGAGATCGGCGAGGGCGCCTGGTACGTCGTGGACGCGGAGCCCGGTGACACCTTCCACCACGAGCCCGAGTCGCTGTGGCGGGCGGTGCTGCGCCGGCAGCGGGGCGAGCTCGCCTACGTGGCCACCTGTCCCGACGACCCGTCGATGAACTAGCCGGACGGCCGCTTCCGGACGGCCGTCCCCAGGCGGCCGGGCCCGCGCGGGATCCCGCCACCCGGGCACCGGGCCGGTCGGAGGGGCGCCGGGCCGGTCAGGGGCGTCGTGCCCGCGCCGGTGGCCGTGCTCGCGACGGCGGTCGTGCCCGCGCCGGTGGGAGGTGTTCCGCGACCCACCGGCCGCCGGTGCCCCGAGCGCGGTGGTACGGGCATAAAATCGCCAGGGTGAGTACGAAGATTCTCCCTGAGAGCGACGTCCGGCCGGACCTGTCGCACGGCGACGGCGACCACGAGCGCTTCGCCCACTACGTCGAGAAGAACAAGATCATGGAGAGCGCGCTGAGCGGGACCCCGGTCCGCGCGCTCTGCGGGAAGGTCTGGGTGCCGAACCGCGACCCCCAGAAGTTCCCGGTCTGCCCGGAGTGCAAGGAGATCTACTCGGGTCTGCCGAAGGGCGAAGACAGCAACAACGAGTGAGTGTTGCTCATGGGTGATCGCCACAGATGAGGCTACGGTCGGGATGCCGCCGGGGGGCGGCGAACGACCAGCGTCTGGGATCTGTCGGGGGAGTCCATGTTTCGGCGTGCGATCGCCGTTGTGTCCGCATGCCTGTTCACGGTGGGCGCCTCTCCTCCCGTTCCGGCCCTTCCCGGCGGTACGGCCGCGCCCGGTACGGCCGCGCCCGGGCCACCGGGGTGCGCCCACGCCTCCCGGCTCGCCCGTCCCGTGGCGGCGGAGCACGCGTCGGTGCCGCCTGTGTCGTCGGTGCCGTCCGCGCCGTCACCCGCGCGCGCCGGCGGGCGGCGCGGATCGAGCCCGCTCCCGCGCCTGCTCGCCATCACCGTGCCCACCTGGGTGCACGTCATCACCGACGGCCGCCTCGGCGCGCCCGACGTCGCCGTGCGCGCCCAGATCGCCACGCTCAACGCCGCCTACTCCGGGCGGTTCGGCGGCGCGGACACCGGGATCCGGTTCAGGCTGGACGGCGTCACCCGTACCGCCAATGCGGCCTGGTTCCGCGAGCCCGTCACCCACGAGCGGGCGATCAAACGGGTGCGCAGGGGCGGCCCCGAGACCCTCAACCTCTATCTCGCCCAGCTCGGCGAGCTGGTGCTCGGCTACTCCACCTACCCCCACGGGTACGGTAAGGAGCCCGGCCTCGACGGCGTGGTCGTCGACTGGCGGAGCCTGCCCGGCGGGGCGATGCGCAGCTTCGACCGGGGGTACACCGGCGTCCACGAGATCGGGCACTGGCTCGGGCTGCTGCACACCTTCGAGAAGGGCTGCGATCCGCCGGGCGACGGCGTGGCCGACACCGAGCCCGAGGGGCAGCCCACCGAGGGCTGCCCGCTGATCAAGGACACGTGCAAGGGCGGCGGGCCCGACCCCATCCACAACTTCATGGACTACTCCGACGACCGCTGCATGTCCGGGTTCACCCCTGGTCAGGCCGCCAGGATGCAGGAGATGTGGGCCGTCTACCGAGGCCGGGGAGCGGACACTACCCTTGACGGGTGACAGCACCGAAGACAGCCGACGCTCCATACGAAACCCCCCGGATCTTCGGTCCCGAATACCGGACCGCCTCCCTGGGCATCCTGCTCGTCGTCACGCTGATCGCCTTCGAGGGCATGTCCGTGGGCACGGTCATGCCCGCCGTCTCCGAGGACCTCGACGCCCTCGACCTGTACGGGGTGAGCTTCTCCGCCTTCCTCATCGCCGGTCTGTTCGCCAACGTCGTCGCCGGGCTCTGGTCCGACCGGCGAGGGCACGCCTGGCCGTTCCTGCTCGGCGTGGGGCTGTTCACGGCCGGTATGGCCATGGCCGGGGCCGCCGGATCCAAGGAGCTGTTCATCGTCGCGCGGGTCGTGCAGGGCCTCGGCGGCGGCGCCGTCATCGTGGCGATCTACGTGATGATCGCGCGGGTCTACGTCCCGGCGACCCGGCCCCGGGTGTTCGCCGCGCTGTCGGCGGCCTGGGTACTCCCCGCCCTGGTCGGGCCCGGCCTCACCGGCCTCATCGCCGAGACCGCGGGATGGCGGTGGGTCTTCTACGGCATCGTGCCGCTGGTCGTCCCCGCCCTCGTGATGCTCCTGCCCGCGTTGCGCATCGGCGGGCACTCCCCGGCGCCCACGCCCTCCACGGGACCCCGCTCCAGGCCGCTGGCGATGACTCTGGCCGCCACCGCCACGGCGTGCGGCGCCGGCGTCCTGCTGTACGGGGCGAGCCACCTTCACGAGGCGCCCGTGCCGGGCGGGATCGCCACCGTCGCCGGGCTGGCCGTCCTCGCCGCGGGCCTGCCGAGGTTGCTGCCGCCCCGGGCCCTCAGGTTCGGCCGCGGCCTGCCCACCACGATCATGATGCGCGGGGTGCTCGCCTCGGCGTTCTTCGGGGTCAACGCCTTCATCCCGCTGCTCCTCACCAAGGTGCACGGCTTCTCCGTCGCCGAGGCGGGGGTCGCGCTCACCCTCGGCGCCCTGGGCTGGACCACCGGCTCCTACCTGCAGACCCGCCGCTCGTACGACAGGCCGCTGCTGGTACGGATCGGCGCCATGGCGATCACCACGGGCATCCTGATGACCCTGCTCGCCCTCGTGCCCGGGGTCAGCGGCTGGGTCACCGTGCCCGCCTGGGTCGTCGCCGGGTTCGGCATGGGCATCGGCATGACCAGCGTCAACGTCACCGCGATGCGCCAGTCGCCCGACGCCGAGCAGGGCGCGAACTCCGCCGCGCTCCAGGTCGTCGACACCCTGGGCAGCGCGATCACCATCGGCTTCGGCGGTGTTTTGATCAACCTGATCGGCCACGACGACATCGCCACCGGTTACACCACGATCGTCGTGTTGATGGCCTCCATCGGGCTCTTCGGAACGGTCGTGGCCCGGCGCATGAAGGACATCCCATGACTCATTGGTCACTCCCGTAACAGCGATCACCCATAGCCGGGTCACGCCGCGGGATGCGTGGTAGGACGGTAGGACCGTCGCCGCCGGGAGGAGGTCCCGTGCACGAACGACCTCGCCGGTCGGACCCGCCCGACGAGTCCGGCCGTGGCGGTGGGCGCAGGTCCCGGCGGGCCCGCAGGGCCGCGCGGGCGGCCGAGGACGAGGTGTGGCCGCGCTCTGATCCGGACCTCGACGACGAGCGCCGTCCCTGGCCGGCGCCCGAGGACGACGAGTACCGCCCCTGGCCGCCGCCGGAGGACGAGCCGTCCGACGCCCGCTCCGGCCTGACATGGCCTCCCCGCATCCCCGAGCCCGGCGACGACCTCCCGCCCTCGGCCCGCTGGTACGGCACGCCCATCGCGCCTCCCGAGCGCCGTCCGGGGCGCCTGCGGCGCGTGCTGCTCGTACTGCTCGCCCTGGCCGTGGGGGGCGGCGTCATCGCCGGGGTGGTCGTGCTGGCGCTGCGGGCGCTGCCCTCCCCGCCGCCGGGGCGGGTGACCGACCCGGTCGCGGGGGTCAGCTACCCGCTGCCCGACCGCTGGCTCGCGGGTACGGTGCCACCGGTCACGGACTTCACCTCGGCCGCGGGCGACGGCGTCAACACGACCGTGATGGTCATGCCCGCGGAGCCCGTGACCGACGTGCGCGCCACCACCGCCGAGCTCAGCGACCTGTACGCGCGGCTCCTGCTCCACGGCGACGAGGTGAAGGTCGTGGACGACACGGAGATCACCGTGGGGGCGCGCACCGGGCACACCCGCTCCCTGCGCGCGGAGTACCTGGACGTGGTGAACCGGCCCGCGTACCTGCGCGTGGTCTTCCTCACGGGGGCCGGGACGCGCCCGGTGGTCGTGGTCGCGATGACCCAGCCGGACGACCCCGTGTCGAGGGCCGAGATCGACACGGTGATCGCGGGCCTGCGCTGAGGGGGTCTCGCGCGGTTCCGGCACCGCGAGTCCGGGGTTTCCGGCTTCGCGAATCACCGGCACGAGTCACTAGCACGAGGAGACGACCTTGGCGAGGATGTCGGCGGATCGGCACGTCTTGTCGGCGGCGCAGATTACCCTGGGGACACTGTGAGCACTTTCGCCGCATCCCACCTCTCGCCCTCATATCCGGACCGTGCCGCCTGGGGCACCGCGCCGAAGCTTCGCGCGTGGCAGCAGGAGGCCTTTGACCTGTACTCCAGCCGTGAGCCGCGCGACTTCCTCGCGGTCGCCACACCGGGTGCGGGCAAGACGACCTTCGCGCTCCGCATCGCCAGCGACCTCCTGTCACGAGGCATCATCCGGGCTGTGACGATCGTCACACCGACGGAGCACCTCAAGCAGCAGTGGGCGGACGCCGCGAGCAAGGTCGGCATCGCGATCGACCCGGAGTTCAAGAACAGCCAGGGCGCCACCTCCCGCGACTACATCGGGGTGGCCATCACCTACGCCCAGGTGTCCATGCACCCGGCGCTGCACCGCGCCCGCACCGAGGCACGCAAGACGCTCGTGATCTTCGACGAGATCCACCACGCGGGCGACGCGAAGTCCTGGGGCGACGGCGTGCGGGAGGCGTTCGAGCCGGCCGCCAGACGCCTCGCCCTGACCGGAACCCCCTTCAGGTCCGACGTCAACCCGATCCCCTTCGTCACCTACGCCGAGGACGGCGACGGGGTCCGGCGCAGCGTCTCCGACTACTCCTACGGGTACGGCCCGGCACTCGCCGACGGCGTCGTCCGGCCGGTCATCTTCCTCGCCTACGCCGGTGAGATGCGCTGGCGGACCCGCGCGGGCGACGAGATCGCCGCGACCCTCGGCACCCCGCTCACCAAGGACCAGCTCGGCCAGGCCTGGAGGGCCGCGCTCGACCCGAAGGGCGAGTGGATCCGCCAGGTCCTCCGGGCGGCCGACCGGCGCCTGACCGAGGTGCGCAGGGGCGTGCCCGACGCCGGGGCCCTGGTCATCGCGACCGACCACGAGACCGCCCGCGCCTACGCCCGCCACATCCGGACCATCACCGGGGAGGGCGCCACGGTCGTGCTCTCCGACGACCCCACGGCGTCCAAGAAGATCAAGGAGTTCTCCGCCTCCGAGCAGCGCTGGCTGGTCGCGGTCCGGATGGTCTCCGAAGGGGTCGACATCCCGCGCCTGGCCGTCGGCGTCTACGCGACGAGCATCTCGACCCCGCTGTTCTTCGCCCAGGCCGTCGGCCGCTTCGTCCGCGCCCGCAAGCGGGGCGAGACCGCGTCCGTCTTCGTGCCCTCCGTGCCGACCCTGATGGGCCTGGCAGGGGAGATGGAGGCCGAGCGCGACCACGTGCTCGACCGTAAGCCTCCCGAGGAGGGACTGGACGACTTCCTCCTGGAGGACGCCCAGCGCAAGAAGGACAACCCCGACGTCGTGGGTGACGAACTGCCGTTCGAGACCCTGGAGGCGGTCGCCACCTTCGACCGGGTCCTCTTCGACGGCGGCGAGTTCGGCAGCGCGGCGGAGACGGGTTCCCCCGAGGAGGAGGACTTCCTCGGCCTGCCGGGCCTGCTGGAGCCGGACCAGGTCCGCACCCTGCTGAGCAAGCGCCAGTCCGACCAGCTGAAGGCCAGGCGCAACAAGCCCGAGCCCAAGGAGCCGCAGCTCGCCCCGCACGAGCTGATCGCCAATCTCCGCAAGGAGCTCAACGGCCTCGTCGGCGCCTGGAACCACCGCACCGGCCAGCCCCACGGCGTCATCCACGCCGAGCTCCGCAGGGCCTGTGGCGGGCCCGCCATCGCGCAGGCCTCCGCCGAGCAGATCCAGGAGCGGATCGGCAAGATCCGCCACTGGGCCACCCAGCGCTCCCGCTGACCGGGTCACCGGGCCGGGCGGATCGCCACCCGGCCCGGCGGTCCCGCCGGGCCGGGTCACCGGAGCGTGGACGGCTCCTCCGGTATGCGACCCGGCCGGATGAGGGCGATCGGCCTGCCGGTCCGCCCGTCGATCGCCCTGAAGGCCCCCGTGTCGCGCACCGGCACCGTGAGCGGCACCTCCAGGGAGGCCACGCCACCGGCGACGCTCACGGGCCACGTGGTGGCGCCGGACGAACGGTTCTCCGCCTCGTCCTCGCGCATCCAGACCTTGATCGTGCGCTTCCTGTGGTGCAGGACCACGGTCGCGGTGTCGCACTCGTCCGCCCTGGCCTTCCAGAAGAGCGTCACGCCGCGCGGCGCGCCCTGGCGGCGAGCCAGCCGCACCCGCTCGGGGGCCGGCATCCGGCCGCGACAGGACGTGTCCCGCGCGCCGGAGGCGCCCCGCTCGCCCGGCTCACCCTGTACGAGCCGCTCTCCCCGTCCCGCCTGTGCTCCCCGTGCGTCCCGCGCGCCCTGCTGGGCCGCCTCGGGGGGCGGCGTCGGCGCGTGGGCCGCCGGGGACGCCGGGTACGCCGGGTACGGAGCCCGGATCTGCGGCTGGGCCGCCGGGGCCGGGGGCGCGGCGATCGGAGTCCGCGCGGGAACCTGGACGACCGTGGTGGCCCAGATCGTGGCCGCTTCCAGCGCGACCAGCGACAGCACGCTCGTCAGCCGTACCAGCGTCCCTCCGCGAAACAGGTTCCACAGGCACAGCGGGGTCAGGATCAGCCAGGAGACGCCGAGCACGAACATAGAGGTCACCACCGGTAGTAAGAAGTCTCGACTCCCCGTGATACTCCTGTCGCAACCGGTGATGGTTCTGTTTACCCATCCATGCCGATCCGGTAATCGTTCGGATGCTCAGAGTGGTCGTTGTTGGTAATGTGCCGTCGTGACCATCCCGGGCCCTCCGCCGGGTTCCCCCTGTGATGCACCCAAAGAGGACAAGTGTTGGCCGAGATGATCCGTACCGAGATCATGGAGTACGTGGCTCCTATGTTCGAGCAGATCATGGCGAGGATGGACACCCTCGCCACCAAGGAAGACCTCGCCGAGGTCAGGCAGGAGGTCGCGAAGTGCGCGACCAAGGAAGACCTCGCCGAGGTCAAGGAGGATGTGGCCGGGCTCAAGGTGGACATGGCCGAGGTCAAGGAGGATGTCGCTGGCCTCAAGGTGGATGTGGCCGGGCTCAAGGTGGACATGGCCGAGGTCAAGGAGGATGTCGCTGGCCTCAAGGTGGACATGGCCGAGGTCAAGGAGGATGTCGCTGGCCTCAAGGAGGATGTGGCCGGGCTCAAGGAGGATGTTGCTGGGCTCAAGGTGGACATGGCCGAGGTCAAGGAGGATGTGGCCGGGCTCAAGGTGGATGTTGCTGGGCTCAAGGTGGACATGGCCGAGGTCAAGGAGGATGTGGCCGAGCTTCGGGTGGAGGTCGCGAGGTGTGCGACCAAGGAGGACCTCGACGGGGTCAAACAGGATGTCGCGGTCCTGGCGGAGGACATGGTCGGGGTCAAGCGCGACATGAAGGCCATGGCGTGCGACATCGGCGAGCTGAAGGAGAACCACCGGACCATGGACGGGAAGCTCGACCGGATGATCCTTTTTCTGGGGATGCCGCAGAGCTGAGAGACGTCAGGCCGGGCGGACCACGGGTGTGCCCGCGAGGCGGGCTCCGGCGGAGCGGAGTTCGGCGAGGGCGGCCTCGGTGGTCGGGGCGGACACCCCGGCGGTGAGGTCGAGGAGCACCTGAACGGACAGGCCGTGCGCGACCGCGTCCAGGGCGGTGGCCCGCACACAGTGGTCGGTGGCGATCCCGACGACGTCCACCGCGTCCACGCGGCGCTCGCCGAGCCAGTCGGCCAGGCTCGTACCGTCGGCGGTGACGCCCTCGAAGCCGCTGTAGGCGCCGCTGTGGGCACCCTTGCTGAACACCTCCTCGACGCGTGCGGTGTCGAAGGCGGGGTGGAAGCCGGCCCCCGGGGTCCCGGCGACGCAGTGGGCGGGCCAGGTGCTCACGTAGTCGGGTTCGGCGGCGAAGTGGGAGCCGGGGTCGACGTGATGGTCACGGGTGGCCACGACGTGGTCGTAGCCGTGTGAGGCGGCGTGCCTGGAGATGGCGGCGGCCACCTCGGCGCCGCCGCCGACCGGAAGGCTGCCGCCCTCGCAGAAGTCGTTCTGGACGTCGACGATGATGAGTGCGGTTGGCATGCGATCAGTCAAACACGGTGGGGATCGCGGCGTAGCCACGGGACAGCTGGTGGGCGTTCGAGGGCAGCTCGGCGACGGCCTCGCGGTGCCGTGCGCGGGCCTCGTCCAGCTTCTCGCGCCCGACGATCTCCCCCTCCCTGAGCAGCGGAACCTGCAGCGGGCGGGCGTCCGAGGGGCGCTCGCCCGAGACGGTGACCAGCTCGGCGACCGCCGTGCCACCGGCGTCGAGCTCGCGGAAGGCCTCCTTGCGCCCGCCCCGGCTGGGCTTGCCCACCGACTTCTTGGCCACCGGCCGCACCACCCCTTCGGCGTCCTCGCGGGCGACGAGCTTGTAGACCAGGGCGGCGGTGGGCGAGCCGGAGCCGGTGACCAGTGACGTGCCGACGCCGTAGCCGTCCACGGGGGCGGAGGCGAGCGCGGCGATGGCGTACTCGTCGAGGTCGCTGGTGACGATGATCCGGGTCTTGTGGGCGCCGAGCGCGTCGAGCTGCTCGCGGACCTCGTGGGCGACCTGGCCGAGGTCGCCGGAGTCGAGGCGGACCGCTCCGAGGGAGGGCCCGGCGAGTTCCACCGCGGTCCGTACGGCCTGGGCCACGTCGTAGGTGTCCACGAGCAGCGTGGTGCCGGGGCCGAGAGAGGCGATCTGGGCCTGGAAGGCCTGCTCCTCGGAGCCGTGGAGCAGGGTGAACGCGTGGGCCGCGGTCCCGGCGGTCGGTATGCCGTACTCGCGGCCGGCCATGAGGTTGGAGGTGGAGGAGAACCCGCAGAGGTAGGCGGCCCGCGCCGCGGCCACGGCCGCCGCCTCGTGGGTGCGCCGCGAGCCCATCTCGATGAGGGGCCTCGTCCCGGCCGCGCGGATCATGCGCGTGGCGGCGGTGGCGATCGCGCAGTCGTGGTTGAGGATCGACAGGATCACGGTCTCCAGCAGCACGGCCTCGGCGAACGTGCCCTCCACCGTCATGATCGGGGAACCGGGGAAGTAGCACTCGCCCTCGGCGTAGCCGTCCACGTTCCCGGAGAACCGGTATCCGGCGAGGAACTCCAGGGTGGGCTCGTCGACCACCTCGTTGTCCCGCAGGAACGCCAGGGACTCCTCGTCGAAGCGGAAGGACTCCAGCGCGTCCAGCACCCGGCCGGTTCCCGCCACGACCCCGTAGCGCCGCCCGCCGGGCAGCTGGCGCGCGAACACCTCGAAGACCGCCCGTCTGGAGGCGGCCCCGCTTCTCAGCGCCGCCTCCAACATCGTCAGCTCATAGTGATCGGTAAGCAACGCGGTGCTCATGCTCTTTGTCACGAGTCGAAGACTAAGCCCGGGGTAGGGCAGACTGGTGAATGTGGGTAGCACCGCTCCAACGGAGGTCGAGCGTCCGTCAATCGACGTAAGACCCGATCTGCCATGGTTGACGATCGTCTGGAACGACCCGGTCAATCTGATGTCCTATGTGACGTACGTCTTCCAGTCCGTTTTCGGATACTCCAAGGAGAAGGCCGAGAAGTTGATGCTCGACGTGCACCACAAGGGCAAGGCCGTGGTCTCCAGCGGCACCCGCGAGGAGATGGAGCGCGACGCGCAGATCATGCACTCGTACGGGCTGTGGGCCACCGTCCAGCGGGATTCGTGAGCGCGCGGGCGGCCCGGCGTCACTCGTCGCGGCGCGGCGGGCGGCCGGGCTCGAAGCCTTCGGGCACGGAGCGCCGAGGTCCGGAGCGCCGAGGCCCCGAGCGACGGCCGGGCGGCGGGTGGCGGGCGGATCTCGGGTGGAGTCCGCGAGGAATGGTGGGCGAGAGATGAGTTCGGGGTTCAAGCCGGGGCGCGAGGGCGGCGTGATCACGGGTTTCGACGCCGCCGAGGTGTCGATCCTGCGCTCGCTGGTCACCCAGATCCTGGGCCTGATCGAGCCGGGGGAGACGGGTGACGACCCCCTGGAGAAGGCGCTCGGCATCGGCGCCTCCGAGCAGTCCGACGACCCGGTGCTGGCCCGGCTGTTCCCCTCGGCCTACGAGGACGGCGAGGCGGCCGCCGAGTTCCGCAGATACACCGAGGCGACGCTGCGCGAGGGCAAGCGGGCCGACGCCAAGACGATGCTCGACAGCGCCGAGCCCGGCCGGGTCGAGCTGACCAGGGAGCAGGCGCAGGCGTGGATGCGCGCGCTGAACGACGTGCGGCTCGCGCTCGGCACCCGGCTGGAGGTGACCGAGGAGGTGCACGACGAGATCGCCGACATGTCGGAGAGCGACCCCCGCTATCCGGCGTACGTCATCTACGACTGGCTGACCTACCTCCAGGACACCCTGGTCCGTGCCCTTTGGTAACTTCCAGTCATGCTCACGATCTCTCGGGAACTGGTTGACAGGATCATCGCGCACGCTCGGGCGGATCATCCCGACGAGGCCTGCGGCGTGATCGCCGGCCCGGTCGGCTCCGACTCTCCCGAACGGTTCGTCGCGATGGAGAACGCCGAGCGGTCGCCGACGTTCTACCGGTTCGACTCGCTGGAGCAGCTGCGCGTCTGGCGGGAGATGGACGACCGCGACGAGGAGCCGGTGGTCATCTACCACTCCCACACCGCAACCGAGGCCTATCCCTCCCGTACCGACATCTCCTACGCCTCCGAGCCGAACGCCCACTACGTGCTGGTCTCCACCCGGGAGGAGCTGGGGGAGAAGGCCGAGTTCCGCTCGTACCGGATCGTCGACGGCGTCGTGAGCGAGGAGGAGGTGACGATCACCTCCGGGTGACCGTCACCGTCCGGGTCTCATGTCCGAGGCCTCACGTTTCCGGGCGACCGTCACCGTCCGGGTGGTGTCCCGGATTCGTACGGCATCGGTGCCCGGTACGGCCGTGAGGCGAATGGTCCCTTTGGGTAAACTGGCGAGCATGCTGACCGTCGCCCCGAGCCAGGAGGACGTCGTGCTCTCGCGTCCCGGCCCCCGGGCGCGGCACGCGGGTGTCGCGTCCGTACAGAACTTCCTGTTCGCGCACACGCCCTCCGTCGTCGTCTACGACTGTCGCTGACCGGCTTTTCTGGAATCCTCCGGTGCTCGCCGGTGTTCTGATCCGGTGGGCTTTACTCCCATGACGACGCAAGGAGATTGACCCGCGATGGCCATCGAGGTTCGCATTCCGACCATCCTGCGCACCTACACCGACGGTGCCAAGGCCGTCGACGCCAAGGGCGCCACGCTCGAGGAGCTCATCGGCGATCTGGAGGCCCGGCATCCCGGGCTGAAGGAGCGCCTGGTCGACAAGGGCGCGCTGCGCCGCTTCGTGAACGTCTACCTGAACGACGAGGACGTCCGCTTTCTGGGCGGGCTGGAGACGCCGGTCGCCGACGGCGACACGGTCACCGTCCTGCCCGCCGTGGCCGGCGGCTCCCGCTAGCCGTGCGGCGCCGCCCGTCCCGCGAGACTTCGTGATCTCCCGAGAGATCCGGCGAGGTCCCGCGGGGCGGGTGGCGTACGCCGCGGTTCCAGGGCCGTCACCGCGAGGCAAAGGTCTGTCACCACAAGGTCAACCCGAGGCGGAAGCCGTACACCATGCGTTTTGACTCACTGATCGAATCAGTCGGCCGGACCCCGCTGGTCGGCCTGCCCAGGCTCTCGCCCTCGGAGGACGTGCGGATCTGGGCCAAGCTCGAAGACCGAAACCCGACAGGTTCGATCAAGGACCGTCCGGCACTGTGGATGATCGAGCAGGCGGAGAAGGACGGGCTCCTCCAGCCGGGCTGCACGATCCTCGAACCCACGAGCGGCAACACCGGCATCTCGCTGGCGATGTCCGCCAGGCTCAAGGGCTACAAGCTGATCTGCGTGATGCCGGAGAACACCTCCGAGGAACGCCGCCAGCTGCTGCGCATGTGGGGGGCGCGGATCATCTCCTCGCCCGCGGCGGGCGGCTCCAACGAGGCGGTCAGGGTCGCCAAGGGCCTGGCGGAGGAGAACCCCGACTGGGTGATGCTCTACCAGTACGGCAACCCGGCCAACTGGCGCTCGCACTACGAGTCGACGGGGCCGGAGATCCTGGAGGACCTGCCGTCCGTCACCCACTTCGTGGCCGGTCTGGGCACCACGGGCACCCTGATGGGCGTCGGCAGGTTCCTGCGCGAGCACGTACCCGACGTGAAGATCGTCGCCGCCGAGCCGCGGTACGGCGAGCTGGTGTACGGACTGCGCAACGTGGACGAGGGCTTCATCCCCGAGCTGTACGACGCCGACGTCCTCACCACGCGTTTCTCGGTCTCCTCGGCCGACGCGCTCCGGCGCACCCGGGAGTTGCTGGCCGGGGAGGGCATCTTCGCGGGGGTCTCCACCGGCGCCGCCCTGCACGCCGCGCTCGGCATGGCGGCCAAGGCCGTCAAGGCGGGCGAGCGGGCCGACATCGTGTTCGTGGTCGCGGACGGCGGCTGGAAGTACCTGTCCACCGGCGCCTACGAGGGGACGCTGGACGAGGCAGAGGAGCGGCTCGAAGGCCAGCTCTGGGCCTAGTCCGGGTAGGTCCCAGGGGGCTTTCTCGCGGTGGCGGGATCTGCGGTCGGGAGAAACCGCGACGGCGAATGGCATGTCGATGACGAAGGGCGGGCGTCCCGGTGGGACGCCCGCCCTCGCCGTCCCCGGGCGGGGACGATCCCCGGCGGGCCGGAGCCCGGCCGGGGATCTGGGGAGGCCTGATCGAACAGGATCAGGGAGCCGGATGGATTAGGTCGGTCAGTTGAACAGGAGCCTCAGCGAGAAGGACGCCTCGCTGCCCGACTGGGTGCCGCTCATGCCCACGGCGCGGAGCACCTGGAGGTTGGCCTTCTCCTCGCCCTGGAGGCCGCTGAGATAGAGGTTCTCCACCTTGTCCAGGTCGGCGTAGAGGGCGAAGGTCGCCTCGCCGGCGTTGGGGATCGCGAGCTGGAAGGTCTCGCTGTCGCCCAGGGTGCCGTCCTTGTTGAGCAGGGCGGCGTAGTCCTGCGCGCTGGCCAGGACGAAGACGCCGTCACCGGGAACCTTGGCGAGCTGCGGGACGGCCGTCCCGGAGTCCGCGAGGAACTTCTCGATCTTGCCGACGACCTCCTGCGCCTTGGCCGGGTCGGTGACGATCTTCGCGCCGAACTTCGGCTGGCTGGTGTTGAGGCCGCCGGAGTCGATGGCGAGGGTGATGTTCTTGCCGAGCAGCGTCACCAGGTCGTCGGGGAGCGCCAGGCCGTACCTCTGCTTGGCCTGGTCGGCGAACTGCTGGACGCCGCCGCCCGCGGCCTGGTCGGCCGACTTCATGACCTGCGCCCACTGCTTGCCGATCACCTCGCCGAGACCGGAGATCGAGATCGCGCCGGCGGTGGAGGCCGGAAGCGTGCCGATCTTGGAGGCCTCGGGAGTGCCCATGTCCAGGCTCTCGGCGCCGCGGCTGATGCCCGCGAGCTCGACGTACTCGCCGTCGAAGCGAAGGGCGCCCGCCACGCGGACGTTCTTGATCTGGGCGAGGGCGGTGGGGTCCTGGGCCGCCAGTTCGGGAGCCAGTCCGGCGATCTTGCCCGCGTCCGCCCAGAAGGACAGGACGCCGGTCTCGCCAAGGGCGCTCAGGTCGTCGGAGAAGTTGGCGTTCCCCGACAGCGGCTCGGCGGCGACGGCCTTGTCGGCCTCTGCCTGGGTCGGTGCGAGCAGCGCGTAGTCGTCGCGGAACGCGATGCCGTACTTCTCCTTGCCCATCAGCTTGGCGATGCCCGCCGTGGCCTTGTCCTGGTCGGTGACCTGGACGGCCACCACGGCGCCGGGCTCGGCGCCGGCCTTGGCCGGGGGCAGCGCGGCCACGCCGACGCGGACGCCGAGCCACGGCTCGATGTCGGCGGCGTAGTCGACCTTGCCGAGGCTGTCGGCGTCCTTCTTGATCAGGTCGAAGATCGCCTGACGCGGGTCCTCGCCGGTGAAGGAGTCCTTGGTGACCGTGAACTTCCTGGCGATGGTGAACAGCGCCACCTTCTGGTTCGCGGCAGGGTCGAGGTCGAGGCGCACGTAGCCGATGGCGTTGCCGGGCAGCACGTCGTGCGGCTGCGCGCCGCCGCCGCTGAGCAGGTTGACCGCGAAGAAGCCGCCGCCGCCCACGAGGGCCACGACCAGCGCGGCGATCGCCGCGAGCAGCCAGCCCTTACCGCCGCTCTTGCGCGCGGGGGGACCGGCCGGCGGCCCGGCGCTCAGGAAGTCGGGACCCTGCTGCCAGTTCCCGCCCTGCTGCGCGTACGCCTGCTGGCCGTAGTTCTGCTGCTGTTGCTGCTGGTAGCCGGGTTGCTGCTGGCCGTACGGCTGACCGGCCTGCTGGCCGTAGCCCTGCTGGCCCTGCTGGCCTTGCTGGCCGTAACCCTGCTGGCCGTACGGCTGCTGCTGCTGCTGGTAGCCCTGCTGGGGGTTCTGCTGCGGGTAGGGCTGGCCCTGCTGCGGGTAGGGCTGCCCCTGCTGGTAGCCGCCGGAAGGCTGGGGATATCCGGGCTGGCCGTTCTGCGGATAGGCCTGTGTGTGCGGCTGGTCGTTGTGCTGCGCGCCCTCGTTCCATCGGTAGGCGATCGTCCTGTCGGGGTTCTGACCCGGCGTGGGCGACTGGTCGGGGGGATTGTTGGCAGGCATGATCACTCACAAAGTGGGCTTAGCGGATAGGGAGAAGTTAGTGCACATTGCTAGCAACCCGCTTGCATTGAACTAACTATGTGATTGGTGCATCTAAGCGGGATCAACCCCTGTTCAGCGGTGCTTTATAGACCGTTGTCTGCTTTGTCGGTCTATTCCCGCAGGTCGCTGCTGTTTCTTCCGCCCCTCCGCCCCCTGTGCTTCCCATGGACTCCGATGTCCCGGCCGGTTTCGGCTCCCTGGCTCGGGGCCGGTCCGGCTCCGGCGGGCGGGCCGTCCGGGGCCGGGGGAGGCGAAGGTCGTACGGAATGGGTAAAGTGGCCTTTCTAGAACAAGGTTCGGGAGCGTGAATGACGAAGTTCGACGAGGCGACAGCGGCCATCAGGGTGGACGAGACCACCTACGACGTGTGCCTCGACACCGGATACTCGATCGGCGGCCCCCTCAACGGCGGTTACCTGATGGCCGTGCTGCTGCGCGCGGTCGTGGACGCCTCTCCCCACGAGCATCCGGTGACCACGGGTGTCCAGTTCCTGCGTGCGGCCAGGCCCGGTCCCGCGCAGGTGCGCCTGGAGCAGGTCAAGACCGGCCGCACCGCCACGATGACCCGGGCGACCCTGGTCCAGGACGGCACGTCCTTCATCGAGGGGCTCGTCACGACCGCGACCCTCGGTGACGCCGCGCCCGACTGGACGGACGAGCCCTCGGTGGCGATGCCGCCGATCGAGCGGTGCGTCTCGCTGCCCGCTCCCAAGGCCGAGTCGAACATGACGCTCAACGCCCAGATGGAGCTGGTCTTCGACCCTCCCACCATCGGCTGGCTCGACGGCAGGCCCACCGGCAGGCCCGAGGCCCGCGCCTACTTCCGGCTGGCCGAGCCGCAGGACCCCGACCCGTACGTGCTGGCGCTGGCCGTGGACGCCCTCCCGCCGGTGGTCTTCTCCGCCGGAGAGCGCGGCTGGGCGCCCACGGTCGACCTCACCTGGCACCTGCGCGCCCTGCCGGCCCCCGGCTGGCTCACCCTCATCGCCGGAGGCCGTCTGATCAGCGACGGCTGGTTCGACGAGGACGTCGAGGTCTGGGACTCCACCGGACGCCTGGTCGCCCAGTCCCGCCAGCTGGCCCGCGTCGGGCGGGGCTGACGTCCCGGGTCGCGTCCCACGGACGACCCCTGGCGTCCGTGCGGCGCCGCGGGGCTCGGCAGGGCTTCGTGCGGGGCCGTAGGACTGGCGGGACCTCGTGCGGCGCCGTGGTCCCCGGCAGGACCTCGTGCGCCGGGATGTTACGAAAAATACATGGCTGAGCTGGTAATCGGCGTTGTGAGGATTCTTACCGTGATCGGCCGTCCCAGGTCGCCTAGCCTTGGGAACTGTGTCGCAAGCGAGCATTGGAATCTTTGACAGTGGTGTCGGTGGTCTCACGGTGGCCCGGGCGATCATCGACCAGTTGCCCAACGAGTCGATCTTCTATGTGGCGGACACGGCGAGGCAGCCGTACGGCCCCAAGAGCATCGCGCAGGTCCGCGCCTACGCGCTGGAGGTGATGGACCACCTCGTCGAGCACGACGTCAAGATGCTGGTGATCGCGTGCAACAGTGCCAGCGCGGCCGTGCTCCGCGACGCCCGGGAGCGCTACGACGTCCCGGTCGTCGAGGTGATCCAGCCCGCGACGCGCCGTGCCGTGCGGGCCACCCGCAACGGCAGGGTCGGGGTGATCGGGACCAGGGCCACGATCGCGTCGATGGCGTACCAGGACGCGTTCGCCGCGGCTCCCGACGTCCGGCTGACCGGGGTGGCGGCGCCGCGCCTGGTGGAGTTCGTCGAGCGGGGGGAGACGATGAGCGACGAACTCATCGACGTCATCCGCGAATACCTGGCGCCGGTGCTCGCCGACCGGTGCGACACGCTGATTCTGGGGTGTACGCACTACCCGCTCCTCGCCGGGCCGATCTCCTATGTGGTGGGAGACGGCGTCACGCTGGTGTCCAGCGCCGACGAGACGGCCAAGGACGTCTACCGCGTCCTGCACGACCGGAGCCTGGCCGCCGTAGGGGGCGCGCCCAGGCACCGTTTCCGCGCCACCGGTGACGCGGGCCTCTTCGCCGACCTCGGACGACGGTTCCTCGGGCCGGAGATCCAGGCGGTCGAAGTGGCGGTAGTAGGGGATGTCCCGCACAACGGGCATCGCGTGTGACGGTGCTCAGGCGCTCCGTAGGGGGAGCAGCCGGGAGTGGCGGACGAAGGGGGGCGGATACCGGCCACCGGCGCCCGCGCCGTGACACGCGGCGCCGCACAGTAACCGTAGGAGGCCGCCGTGAAATTGACGATCATTGGATGCTCGGGGAGTTTCCCCGGGCCTGACAGCCCTTCCTCCTGCTATCTGCTGGAGGCGGAGGGGTTCCGCATGCTGCTCGACTTCGGGAACGGCGCGCTCGGCGCGCTCCAGAAGTACATAGGCCTGTACGACGTGGACGCGATATGCCTGTCGCACCTGCACGCCGACCACTGCCTCGACATGTGCCCGTACCACGTGGTCCGCACCTATTCTCCGCAGGGCCCGCTGCCCCGGATACCGGTGTACGCGCCCGCCGACGCGCGCAGGCGGCTGAACTCCGCCTACGCGATGCCGGACGAGCCGCCGCTCGACACGGCCTTCGACTTCGTGGGCCTGACGCCGGGAACGTTCGAGGTCGGCCCGTTCGAGGTGACGGCCGCGCTGGTGAACCACCCCGTGGAGACCTACGGGTTCAGGGTCTCGCACGGCGGGCGCTCGGTGGCCTACTCCGGCGACACCGGTGAGAGCGCCGAACTGGTCAAGCTCGCCTCGGGTGTCGACGTGCTCCTGTGCGAGGCGTCACACATCGACAAGCCGGGCCTGCCCGCCGGTCTGCACCTGAACGGCCGCCAGGCGGCCGAGCACGCGGCCAAGGCGGACGTGGACACCCTGGTACTCACCCATCTGGTGCCCTGGAACGACCGCGACCGCGTCCTGGAGGACGCCTCCCGCGGCGGGTTCGGCGGGCGCATGGAACTCGCACGGAGCGGGGTCCGGTATGACCTAGGGTGAGTTTCATGGCTCGCGCAGATGGACGTTCTCCCGATCAACTCCGCCCCGTCACCATCACCCGCGACTGGCTCGCGCACGCCGAGGGTTCGGTGCTCGTCGAGTTCGGCGGCACCAAGGTGCTCTGTGCCGCCTCCGTGCAGGACAGCGTGCCGCGCTGGCGCCGGGGCAGCGGTCAGGGCTGGATCACGGCCGAGTACGCCATGCTGCCCCGCGCCACGAACACCCGCAACGACCGCGAGTCGGTCCGCGGCAAGATCGGCGGCCGTACGCACGAGATCTCCCGCCTGATCGGCCGCTCCCTGCGCGCCTGCGTCGACTACAAGACGCTGGGCGAGAACTCGATCGTCATCGACTGCGACGTGCTCCAGGCCGACGGCGGCACCCGCACCGCCGCCATCACCGGGGCGTACGTGGCACTGGTCGACGCGGTCGCGTGGATGCGCAAGCGCAAGATGTGCGGCGGAGACCCGTTGATCGACTCGGTCGCGGCCGTCTCCGTCGGCGTCGTCGGCTCCACGGCGTTGCTCGACCTCTGCTACACCGAGGACGTCGCCGCCGAGACGGACATGAACGTGGTGATGACCGGCTCCGGCGAGTTCGTCGAGGTCCAGGGCACCGCCGAGGGCAAGCCGTTCAACCGCGCCGCCCTCGGCGAGCTGCTCGACCTGGGCGCGGCCGGGTGCGCCGAGCTCACCCGGCTCCAGCGGGAGGCACTGGCATGAGCGGGTCCGGTGCGAACGAGACCGGAACGGCCGGGTCCGGTGCGAACGAGACCGGCCAGGCCGGGTCCGGTGCGAACCGGGCACGCGTGGTCCTCGCCACCCGGAACGCCGGGAAGATCGCCGAGCTGCGCCGGATCCTGGCCGACGCCTCGATCCCGGTGGAGATCGTCGGGCTCGAGGAGTTCCCCGAGATCGGCGACGTCGCCGAGACCGGCCTGACCTTCGCGGAGAACGCCCTGCTCAAGGCGCACGCGGTCGCCCAGCAGTCCGGCCTGCCCGCGATCGCCGACGACTCCGGCCTCTGCGTCGACGCCCTGAACGGGATGCCCGGCATCTTCTCCGCCCGCTGGTCGGGAAGGCACGGCGACGACCGGGCCAACCTCGACCTGCTGCTCGCGCAGGTCTCCGACGTGCCCGAGGGGCACCGGGGCGCGCACTTCGCGTGCGCGGCGGCGCTGGCACTCCCGTCGGGGGAGGAACGGGTGACCGAGGGAGCGCTGCACGGTGTGATCATCGACGCTCCGCGCGGCAGCGGCGGTTTCGGCTACGACCCGATCCTCGTCCCCGAGGGCGAGACCCGGACCACCGCCGAGCTGTCCGCGGTGGAGAAGGACGCCATCAGCCACCGGGGCCGCGCCTTCCGCGCGCTGGCCCCGATCATCGCCGAAGTGATCGCCTGAGGACGCCGGTGGATCGCCGGACGGTGCCCGCGGGTGGCCGGAGGGCGCCCGTGACCGGCGCGGGACGGTGCCTGTAATCGGCGCGTAAGAACCTGCGGTCCCGTATGGGCGTAGCGTCGGGGTCATGCAGAGCAACAGGCGCATGCCCCTCTGGGCCTCGGCGCTGATCGGCCTGGTGTCCGGTGCGGTCGCGGTGGGGGTGTCACTGTTCGCCGCAGGTCTGGTGAAACCCGCGGCCTTCCCTGTCGTCGCGGTCGGCAACTCCGTTGTCGACCTCACCCCGGCCCCGCTGAAGGAATGGGCGATCCGCACCTTCGGCGAGAGCGACAAGACCGTGTTGCTCGCCGGGATCCTGCTGATCCTGGCCGCCGTCGCCGCCGCGCTGGGAAGGGCCGCCGTCCGCGACCTCCGGTACGGGACGGCGGGGCTGGCCGTGTTCGGCCTCATCGGCGTCGCCGCCGTGCTGACCCGTCCCGGCTCCGGGCCGATGGACGTCGTCCCGACGCTGGCCGGGGTCGGCGCCGCCATGCTCGCCCTGCGATGGCTCGTCCGCCGGGCCCTCGTACCCGCCGATGACCCGGCCGTCTCGTATGGAGGTGTGTCCGGTGCCGTGGGTGCGGCGGGGGCCGCGCTCGGCACCGGGCCGGCACAACTGCGACCGGTCACGCCCGAGTCCCCGCCGGAGGCAGGGGAGCACCTCGAGCCGTCGACGCCGTCCGTCATGCGGGCGGGGAACGACCTGCGCGCCTTCGACCGCCGGGGCCTGCTGACCGGCGCGGTCGGCGGCGTGGCCCTCGCCGGGGTGGCGGGACTGGCCGGGCGCGCGTTCTCGGGGCGGGCCGAGGTGAGCGCGGCGCGCGGCTCCGTCACGCTGCCCCCGCCCGTGAAACCCCTCCCCGCGCTGCCCGCCGGGGTCGACCTGAGGATCAAGGGACTGTCGCCGTTCGTCACCCCCAACAACGACTTCTACCGGGTCGACACCGCCCTGGTGGTTCCCCAGGTCGACCCGCGCGACTGGACCCTCACCATCCACGGCATGGTCGACAGGCCCGTGGAGCTCACCTTCGCCGACCTGATGAAACGCGCCGTGGTCGAGGCCGACGTCACGCTGTGCTGCGTCTCCAACGAGGTCGGCGGCCCCTACATCGGCAACGCCCGCTGGCTGGGCGTCAGCCTGGCCGGGGTGCTGCGCGACGCGGGGGTCCGGAAGGACGCGGACATGCTGCTCAGCACCTCCGCCGACGGCTGGACCGCCGGAACCCCGGTCGACGTCGTCATGGACGGCCGCGACGCCCTGCTGGCCTTCGGCATGAACGGCAGGCCGCTCCCCGTGGACCACGGCTTCCCGGTCCGCCAGGTCGTCCCCGGCCTCTACGGCTACGTCTCGGCCACCAAGTGGGTCACCGACATCAAGGTCACCCGTTTCGACCAGGACGAGGCCTACTGGACGCCCAGGGGGTGGTCGGCCAAGGGCCCGATCAAGACCGAGTCGCGCATCGACCTGCCCAGGGACGGCGCGACCGTCCCGGCGGGGAAGACCGTCGTCGCGGGCGTCGCCTGGGCCCAGCACAAGGGCGTGGACGCGGTAGAGGTCCGCGTCGACCGGGGCCAGTGGCGCCGGGCGCGCCTCGCCGAGGCCCCCACCGCCGACACCTGGCGCCAGTGGGTCCTCGACGACTGGGACGCAACCCCCGGCAGCCACACCATCGAGGTCCGCGCCACCGACGCCACCGGTTACACCCAGACCGGCGACCGCGTCCCCATCGCCCCGGACGGCGCCACCGGCTGGCACACCATCACCGTCGAGGTCGCCTGACCCGGGCCGTGATTTCGTCCCCCGCGCGGTCTGCGACCGATGCGGGGGAATCGTGTTCCCGCCTGTGCGGGACGGCCGCCGGCGGACCTGGCGGCCGTCCCGGGTGAACGGCGCGGCCGTGCCGCGGATCGGCGCTTGGCCGAGGTTCGTCTAGGGCTTGCGGGCCAGGCCGCCGTAGTAGGTGTGGTACAGAAGGGCGTTCTTGACGAAGAAGCTCGGCTCGTCACGCCACTCGGGGAGCGGGACGAGGCCCGGTTCGACCAGCTCGAAGTCGCCGAAGTACTCCGTGATCTCGTCCATGGTGCGCCAGCGGCCGGTGCCGAGGTTCTCGTTGAAGAGCTTCTCGATCGTCGTGGCCTGCTGGGACGCCGCCGGGTGCACCTCGCCGGGATTGCAGAAGTGCGAGATCGCCACGAAGCTGCCGGACACCAGCGGGGCGCGCAGCGTGGCCGCCACCCCCGCGGGATCGTCGTGGTCGTTCAGATGGTGCAGGATGCTCAGCATCAGCAGCCCCACCGGCTCGCTGAAGTCGATGAACTCCTTGACCTGGGCGTTCTCCAGGATCGACCGCGGGTCGCGTGCGTCCGCCTGGATGACCGTCGTGCTGTTGTCGGCGGCGAGCAGCGCCCGCCCGTGGACCAGCACCATGGGGTCGTTGTCCACGTAGACCACCCGGGCCGCCGGATCGACCTCCTGCGCCACCTGGTGCACGTTGCCCTGAGTGGGCAGGCCCGATCCGATGTCGATGAACTGCCTGATCCCCGCCTCGGCCACCATGTGGTGCACGACCCGCTGCAGGAAGGCCCGGTTCTGCTGCCCGGCCTCCTGGGCTCCCGGGGAGATCTTCAGGGCCGCCTCGGCGACCTGCCGGTCGATGGCGAAATTGTCCTTCCCGCCCAGAAACCAGTCGTAGACCCTCGCGATGCTGGGCTTCGTCGTGTCGATCTCCGCGGGAAGCCGACCCTTGTTCGGCATCGCCCCGTCCCCATCCTCGCCGCGCTCGGACACCTCGCCACCTTCGTTCCGATCGGGGCCCCGCTTGATCGCGGGGAACTGGGCAGATAATAACCCTGAATATCAGGAGAAAGGGGGAAGATCTGAGCCAGATTCCCGCGTTTTTGACCTTCCGCCCAGTGCGAGGCCCGTACCGCTGAACGGCCCCAAACCACTGTCCCCGTCATGCGGCGGCTTCTCCGCCGCCCCGTCCCAGGGCGGTCGCCGGGCTGTAAATGGTCAACTCTTCCCTGTCGCGGAGAGGGCCGCCCTACTATCTGGCTCCCAGGGGATGGTGACGGGGGAGCCGTGAACGAGTGGAGTTTGCCCGCGGGGGTCTACAACCCCGTGGTGACGGTGGACGGGCAGCGGTGGCGGGACTTCGAGCTGGAGGTCCAGGTGCCGGTCGTGGCACCGGCGCCGCGCGAGCGGGAGCGGGAGCGGATGCGCTGGGGTCCGGCGCGGCTGGACCAGTGCAGGCCGTACGGGGTGGCGGGCGGGTTGGCCAGGCCCGATCCGCAGACCGAGGAGGACATGCTGCGGGCCGTCCCCCTCACCGAGCAGGGCACCCCGCGCCGCTTCCCCGACCCGCGCGGCATGTGGATCAGGCTGATCAACGGGACGGGCCCGGCGGACGACCCGTTCCGGGCGACCAACGCGATCGACTGCGCCCTGTCGGTGCTCTCCACCTGGTACGGCACCCCCGCGGTGGCCGCGCCGCGCAGGCCCGAGTACGACCGGGTGGGCAAGCCGCTGCTCAGCGGCGAGGCCGGGGGAGTGGCCAGGGCGGAGCGGTGGCTGGGGCAGCGTTTCCAGTACGTCGGGCAGGGCCGTCACTCCTACCTCCCGATCGCGCAGGCGCTGCTGGCCGGGGGGCACGGCTCCTCCGCGGTCATCATCAACCGCTGGCCGGCCGGGGGCAGCCACGCGTGGAACGCGGTGAACTTCGACGGCGAGGTGATCTGGATCGACGCGCAGCGGGGTCACATGGCGGTGGAGCCGCCGTACGAGTCGGTGACCGGCGTGTTCTGCGTCGTGATCGACAGGGAGGGGCGGCGGCTGTGACGCCTTCCCCGGTGCCTTTCCCGATCCCGGCGCCCTCCCCCGCGCTGACGGGTTTCCGCGAGACGAGCAAGACGAGCGAGACGAGGAGAACAGGGTGAACCCGGACCAGGCGAGGGCGGTGGCGGAGGAGTACTTCAACGGGGTCCGCGGCCCCGGCTCCGCCGTCGAGATCAGGATCTACGCCTTCAACGAGGGCTATGTCGCCTGGTCGAACGAGCCCGAGTCCGACGATCCCAGCGTGCTGCCCGACACCGTCGGCTCCGGGTGCGTGGTCATCGACAGAGCCACCGGCGAGATCGTCATCCGGCCGCTGCTCAACCCCGAGACCGTGGCCGAGCAGTGGCCGGGACGCCGCCCCCGATAGCGAGACGTCCCGGCCGGCCCGGCCCGGGTGCGGTCGGGCCGGGCCCCGGCGGGCCGGGTGCGGTGCCACCCGGCCCCTCCGGTCCGGGATGCGAGCCGCTCGCCCCTCCCGGTCCCGCTGCGGGGCGGGGCCCGGCCGGGGTCAGCCGCTCGCGAGCGCGCCGACGACCGAGGCGCGGGCCGCGCGCCGGGCGGGCAGGACCGCGGCGACCACCCCGGCCAGGCCGGACAGGACCACGAACGACAGGATCTGCGGCACCGGCAGCTGGAAGATGACGTTGTCGGTCATCGTCTGCGCGGCGGCCCAGCCGAACGCGACGCCCAGCACCACGCCGACCAGCGCGCCGATGAGGCCCAGGACCAGCGCCTCGACCGAGAGCATCCGCCGCAGCTGGGGCCGGGTCAGGCCGAGCGCCCGCAGCAGCGCGGACTCGCGGGTGCGCTCGTGGACCGACAGGGAGAGCGTGTTGGCGATGCCCAGCAGGGAGATGAGCACCGCCAGGCCGAGCAGCCCCGTGATGATCATCAGCATCATGTCGAGCGCCTCGTCGAACTGACCCCGCATCGCCGTCGAGCTGGCGACCTTCGCCGTCGGGTAAGGCTCCGTCGCCGCCTCGACCGCCGCGAGCGCCCGGTCCGGGTTCACGCCGTCCCGATGCTTGATCATCACCCGGTTGTCGCCGACCTCACCGAAGTAGCGGTCGAAGTCCCGCTCCGGCACCGTCAGGCTGGCGAGGCTCGCGTCGATGTCGGAGAGACCCACGATCGTCAGGCCGACCGCGCCCGCCTTCGCCGTCCGTACGGTGATCCGGTCGCCGACCCCCAGCTTGAGCCGTTCGGCGACGCGCTCGGCGACGAGCGCGGTCCCCGGCCCGAGCCGGTCGAGCGAGCCCGCGTCGAGCGGCGGGTTGAAGCCCGGGGCCGGGGTGAAGGTCCCCACGTCGTACTTCGCGGTCCCGGTCGCGAGCCTGGCGGTGGTCTCGCGGAAGGCGATGACCGAGGCCAGCTCGGGACTGGTCCGGAGGTTCTCG
This sequence comes from Streptosporangium sp. LJ11, assembly GCF_051918945.1. Classification (NCBI taxonomy): domain Bacteria; kingdom Bacillati; phylum Actinomycetota; class Actinomycetes; order Streptosporangiales; family Streptosporangiaceae; genus Streptosporangium; species Streptosporangium sp. LJ11. Next base: position 166,935 of record NZ_JBPXMB010000023.1, on the reverse strand, counting down.
GCGATCGCGCGGGGCAGGCCCGAGTCGCGCTCCTGGGTCTGCACCATGTAGTCGAAGGGGAACTGCTCGTCGAGCTGCTGGGTGTACGTCACCCGCACGGTGCCGGTGACGACGGAGATGACCGTCATGAGCGTCACGCCCACGGTGAGCGCCACGGTGGTGGTCGCCGACCGCTTCGGGTTGCGCCGGGAGTTGTCCACGGCCAGCCTGCCGGGCACGCCGAAGATCCTGGCGGGCACCCACCCCGCGAACGCGGACAGCGGCCTGACGATCACCGGCCCGAGGACCAGCACCGCGAGGAAGACGAGCGAGCAACCGGCCATGACCACCACGAGGGCGGTCTCGCCGGGCTTCATGGACATCCCGGCCACCGCGGTGCCCACGCCCGCGACCAGGAACAACCCCGCGAAGATCATCCGTACCAGGCCGGTCCTGAAGGTCTGCTCCTCGGCCTGCGAGCGCAGCGCCGCGATCGGCGCCACCCGCGTCGCCGCCCGCGCGGGCAGCAGCGCCGCGACGACCGTGACCGTCAGGCCGATGACCAGGCCCAAAACGATGGTGCGCGGCGCCAGGGTGACGGCGGCGTCCAAGGGCATCGGCGCGTCGAACATCGCGAGCACGGCGAGCGCCCCCGCGCCCAGGCCGTAGCCGAGCAGCAGGCCGAGCACCGACGACAGCAGGCCGACCACGGCCGACTCCAGCACGATCGACCCGAAGACCTGCCCGCGCGTCGCCCCGATGCACCGCAGCAGCGCCATCTCGCGGGTCCGCTGGGCCACCAGGATGTTGAAGGTGTTGTAGATGACCAGCGCGGCCACGAACATCGCCACCACGCCGAACAGCAGCAGGCCCAGCATCAGGAAGTCGCCGTTGGCGCCGTTGGACCTGGCCAGGTCCGCCGCGTACCGCTCACCGGTCCTGACCTCGTGACCCGCGCCCACGGCCGCGGCGACCGAGCCGCGCAGCGCCTCCTGGGTGACGCCCTCGGCGGCGGCGACGTCGACCTCCCGGTACCCCTTCTGCCCGGTCATCTTCCTGGCCGTGTCCGTGGTGTAGCCGACCGCGCCGAAGTATCCGAGCTCCTGGTCCAGGCCGATGTCGAACAGGCCCACCAGCGTGAACTCGTGCCGGACGTTCTTCGTGTCGAGCACCGCGATGACGTCACCGAGCCTGAAGCCCCTGGTCCTGGCGGTGTCCTCGTCGAGCACGGCCTGCGTCGCGGTCCTCGGGGCCGCACCGCTCACGATCGAGGTACGGTTCAGGTCGCCCTCGGGCAGGGAGATCCCCGCGGTGGGGAAGTCACCGGCCGCCTTGCCGTCCTTGCCGAGCAGGGCGGACGTGCCCCGCACCAACCCCTGGGCGTCGGCCACGCCGTCCACGGCGCGCACCTTCTCCAGGGTCGCCTCGGAGACGGCCGGCGTCTCGTCGCCGTTCCCCCCGGCCAGGGGGGTCACGGCGACGTCGATCCGGTCGGCCGCCGCCGCGAACCTCTGGGTGAAACCCGCCTCGATGGTGTCGGTCAGCACGAACGTCCCCGCGATGAAGCCCACCCCCAGCGCGATCGCCAGCGACGTCAGTACCAGTCGCAGCCGATGCGCCCGCAACCCGGCCAGCGTCGTCCTCAGCACCTCACGCCTCCAGCTTCATCAGCGTGTCCAGCACCGACTGCGGCGTCGGCCCGGTCAGCTCGCTGACCACCAGGCCGTCCCGCAGGAAGACCACGCGGTCGGCGTACGAGGCCGCCACCGGGTCATGGGTGACCATCACGATCGTCTGGTCGAGCTCGCGCACCGACGTCCTCAGGAAGGACAGCACCTCGGCGCCGCTGCGCGAGTCCAGGTTGCCGGTGGGCTCGTCGGCGAAGATGACCTGAGGCCTGCTGATCAGGGCGCGGGCGACCGCGACGCGCTGCTGCTGGCCGCCCGACAGCTCCGACGGCCGGTGACCCAGCCGGTCGCGCAGGCCCACGGTCTCCACGACCAGGTCGAACAGCGCGGGGTCGGCGAGCCGCCCGGAGATCTCCAGCGGGAGCCGGATGTTCTGCTCGGCCGTCAGCGTCGGCAGCAGGTTGAACGCCTGGAAGACGAAGCCGATCCGCTCGCGGCGGAGCATGGTGAGCTGCCTGTCGTTGAGCCCTGTCAGCTCCACGTCCCCGATGCGCACCTGACCGCCGCTCACCGTGTCCAGCCCGGCCAGGCAGTGCATCAGCGTGGACTTCCCCGACCCCGAAGGGCCCATGATCGCGGTGAAGGCGCCCGTCGAGAAGGAGACGTCCACCCCTCGCAGCGCGTGCACGGCGGTGTCCCCCCGGCCGTACACCTTGGTGAGACCTCTGGCCGTCACGGCCGGCGCCGCGCTTCCCCGCGCGTCCCACGCGCCGACCTCTCCGGTGATGGTCACGGCAGCTCTCCTTCAACAACGTATGGCGTTATGACGGACCAAACGTTATTGACGGGGAAAGAGGGATCCATCAGGCGTTAGGCCTGACTTGGGGTGCGGGGAGGGGGTCCGGAGAAGGACGGGCACGACCTCCGCCGTAGCACGGGCCTCGGCCATTCGGCCGAGGCGGCGCTACCTTCGCGGGTATTTGATCTTGAGGCTGCCCATGCCGACCTTGCCGGTGACGCGCAGCACCGGCGCGTCCGGACGGCCCGGGTCGGTGGCCTTGTTGCTGATCGTGCCCATGTTCGTCGTCACCGATTCGATCCGCACCGTCCACCCGCGCGGCACGATCACCAGGATGCCGCCCATCCCGCAGGTCGCCTCCAGCAGCACCTCGCGATGCGAGCACACCGCCTCGGTGAAGTCGATCTTCACGTTGCCCGAGGTGCAGCTCGCCACGATGCGCGCGGGCACCACCCAGTAGTCCTTCTGGCGGACCTGCCCGCTCTTCGTCCGCAACTCCAGGACCCCGCCGACATCGCCCGGCACGGCGAGTGTCCCGTCGGTCCGCGGCAGGTCGGCGGTAAGGGCTCTCAGGTCGTCGTACGTCCTGGCGGCCTGAGTCCGCTCGATCCGCTCCTCCAGCTCCTCCAGGGTGAGCCGCCCGTCTCCGGCGGCCACGCGCAGCTGCTCGATAACCACGTCCCGGTCGGCGTGCGACGCGCGAAGCCGGCCGTCAGGATGCGTCATGAGATCATGCTAGTCGGCCGAATGCGGAGTCACGATCCCTGATTCATAGGCGTACACGACGACCTGTGCCCGATCCCTCAGACTCAGCTTGGCCAGTATCCGGCCCAGGTGCGTCTTGACCGTCGCCTCCGCCAGCTCCAGCCGACCGGCGATCTCCATGTTCGACAACCCCCTGGCCACCAGCACCAGCACCTCCCGCTCCCGAGCGGTCAACCCGGACAGCACCGCGGGCTCGGCCGCCCCCGCCGAGGGAAGATGCACCGCGAAACGCTCCAGCAACCGCCGCGTCGTGCTCGGAGCCACCACCGCGTCCCCGCTGTGCACCGACTGGATCGCGCTCACCAGATCGGCGGGCGGCACATCCTTCAGCAGGAACCCCGACGCACCCGCCTTCAACGCCGCGAACGCGTACTCGTCCAGATCGAACGTGGTCAGGATCAGCACCCGAGGCCCGCCGGCCGCAGAACGGATCAGCCGCGTCGCCTCCACCCCGTCCATGACCGGCATCCGCACGTCCATCAGCACCACGTCGACGGCGACCGTCCGCACCGTCTCCACCGCGGCCGCCCCGTTACCCGCCTCCGCGACGACCTCGATCCCGGGATGGGCGCCGAGAACCATCCGGAAACCGGTGCGCAACAACTCCTGATCGTCGACCAGCATCACCCGGATCACCTGGTCACCCACCGCGCGCTCCGTCAAGCCGCCCGACCCGCCCCGGTGTCGCCGATCGGCAACCGCGCCACCACCCGGAACCCGCCACCCGGAACGGGCCGTGCCTCCACGCTCCCGCCGAACAGCGCGACTCGCTCCCGCATGCCGACCAGGCCGTGCCCGCCCTCACGCTCCGGCGTCGCGGCCCCGCGACCGTCGTCGGTCACCCGCAAGAGCAGCTCCCGCACGCCGTACTCCATCTCGACCGTGGCCCTGCTGTCCGGACCGCCATGCTTGAGGGTGTTGGTGAGGGCCTCCTGCACGATCCGGTAAACCGTGAGCTGCTCCCCCTCGGGAAGCTCCCGGGGAACGCCGGACACCCGCAACTCCACCGGCAACCCCGACTCCCGCACCTGCGCCACCAGACCGTCCAGCTGCGACAGGCTCGGCTGCGGAGCGTACTCCTCCTGGACACCGTCGGCCCGCAACACGCCCACCATCCGCCGCATCTCCGCCAGCGCCCTGCGGCCCGTGGCCGAGACCGCCTGCATCGCCCTGCGCGCCTGCTCGGGATCGCTGTCGATCGCGTACCCCGCCCCGTCGGCCTGAACGATGATCACACTCACGTTGTGCGCGACCACGTCGTGCAGCTCACGGGCGATCCGGGCCCGCTCCGCCGCCGCCGCCAGCCTGGCCTGCTGATCGCGCTCCCGCTCGGCCCGCTCGGCCCGCTCCTCCAGACCCTCCAGGTAACGGCGGCGGGTGTTCGCGTAGATCCCCGCCATCCAGACCGCGACCGCGAACGCCGAGGCCGTGGCGAACGCACTCGGGTCAAGGCCCTGAGGCACCCGCCCGAACACCAGGAACAACCCCAGCTCCACCACCAGACCCGCCCCCACCGCCCAGCGCAGCGGGCGCCGCGACGCCACGCCGTACATGGCGACGAGCACGGAGATGTTGAAGACCAGGGGTTGCACCCCGAGAAGCCACTGGAGGAAGGAGGCCAGCGAGATGATCGCGAAGACCGCGACGGGACGCTCGCGCAGCCAGAACAGCGGCACGAACAACAGCAGCGTCAGCCCCGCGAACCCCCACGGCCCAAGCCTCTCCGCCCCCCAGGCCGCCAGGTCGATCCCGACGGTCCAGACGTTGAGCAGCGAGACCAGCAGGAACGGAGCCAGCCACAGGGAGTCCGTGATCCTGGGATGGCGCCCGCTCCAGGCGCGTAGTCTGCCGAACACATCACCACGATACGTATGCGCAGATCAGCGCCCTTCCCCCTCAAGGGGGAGTCCGGTGTACGACTCAGGTCGCACATCGAGCCGCACATATGGCACGGCTTACGCGGCCTTTACGGTATCTGGGGCACCATGGTTTCCGGGAGCGCCCTCTGGGGTGAGTAAAGGGAGATAGTTTGTGGTGATCGATCACAACGACGCCGGGTCGCGCGGCCCCGAGGACGGACCGCGCGACCTGACGTTTCTCCCGCACCACGCCGGATAGCCGCCACGCCGGACAGCGCTGCCCGCTCGCTCGGATGTTTCGGTGACCTCACCCGCTCACCCGCGCGGATTCCCGGAGGTTTTCCCGTCCAGGGGTGGACATCGCGCCATTCCGGACGAGGCCGGACCCTACGCGGGCGACTCGCCGGAGTCGCCCCGCACGGCGCGGCCAGGCGAACCCGTGTCACCGGTCTCGACGGACGCGGCGGCGCGCTCCTCTCCGAGGACGGACTCGCGTAGCAACTGAATGGCCCTGCGTATGACCGCGGATCTCGACGCGAAGCGTTTTTCGCTTCGACAGTATTCTATGAAGAATGAATCCTGGGCCGATATCGTTACGCCGGTGTCTATGAATATTATATCGACCGTATGATTTTGATTGAATTTTTTGTAGGGCCGTCGGGATTCGAACCCGAACTGTCACGGACCTAAACCGTGTGTCTCTGCCGTTGGACTACGGCCCCTTGATTTTCCTGCGAAATTCTCTGTCTGTGAATGGCAGTTCGGGCAGAGAAAGCGCAGATTTTCTTTTCTATTGTCCAGCCAGTTGCCATTGATGTGGTCAACGTGCAGTATCAATGCCTGGCCCTGCCAGACGTTCCCGATCCTACATCCCGTGCAGCGGTACGGCACCCCGATCGCGATCATGCTGCGCCTGAGCTGCCTCGGATGTGGGCGAGAGCTACTCTCTGGTCGTACGGTCAGGACCTGTTCCGGGCCGCGTCGCCTCGGCGAGGACTGTCCTCGCCGAGGCGCTTGGCCGAGGAAGTGCGACGTGTCGATTCCGAAGCGCTTCAGCCGGCGGCTGACGTGGGTGTAATTGCCGCCCGCGATGGTGATGTCGAGGCGGCGGAGGACGTCGGCGATGCTGAGGGAGTCGGCTGCGGCCTCCGCCGGCATTTCTGGGGTGTATTTGTATTTGATGGGCACGCCCCAAGCCCAGGCAATGGGACTGACAATTCTTGGGGCATGCTCACGTCGTATTAAATGGCGAAAAAAGGATTGAGCCATTTTCATCCTGGCTGACGGGCGGTCTCGGTGACGTGCAGGACGAGGACGACCTGCACGATCGCGGTCGCGCGGCGTGGGCAGCAGCGCAGCTTGGCCAGGATCTCCCATGTCTTGAGCGTGGCGGCGGTGCGTTCGCCGAGTGCCAGGGCCGTGGCGTGGAGGCCTTTGACTCATTCCCGGTGCGGCAGGTTCCACAGGTGGAGAGTGGTCTGGTCCTTGGAGACCGTGTACCAGGCGCCCTGCCCCGCCGATCGGGGAGGTCCCGAGACAGGGAAGGGGTAGGCGATCCGGCCGCGCAGGGCCATCGTGTGCGGGTCGACAAACCAGTGGCGGGGGTCCTCCGCGGAGTCCTCGGTGCCGACCACGGCGGTGTCGTCGTAGGGGAACGCCGCCGCCTCGTAGTCCCACCGAACGCGGTCGTCGTCCGAGCTTGCGGGAAAGGGCACGGCTTCGTCGGCGTCCAGATGCCGCAGTTCGATGCCATCCTCCGCCCGGTGCAGGTAGAGGGTCCACTGCCCCAGGTCCGTGGTCAGGAAGTGCTTCCCGGACGGACTCACGGCGAGGAGGACCTCCTCGATGAACCGCTGGACGGTGAGGTTCGCGCCGTCCCAGTGTCCCCACAACACGGGCGAGTTCTCCTCGCCCTCGCCGACCGTCAGCCCCATGTAGGCCGGGTTCGGATGGGGGAAGTGGAGGGAGCCCGATCCCACGGTCATCGTGTCGGCCCGGGTCAGTACCGTGCCGTCGGCGGGGTCGAGGATCAGCCATTCCTCGTTGACGTCGCGCCCCTCGCGGTTGCGGACGTGTGCCCACAGGAGCTTGCCGTCCGCGGAGATTGCCGCCGAGCCGACGTCCGCGTGGCCGTGGTGGTAGTCGTCGGCGTACTCGGAGAACGAGGCATGGGCCCCGGTGCACCCGGCGGGGGACCAACAACCATGCCGGATCTCCCACCGCACGGCACCGGTCGAATCCACGGCTCGCAACGCGTGCACGCCGGCGAACACGGCAACATCACCCGTGGGCGAGACTGTCACCGAGCCGTACCGGCGAGGCCAGGGCGCGGGGAAGCGGACCTCTGTCCCCTCCCCGTCCAGGTCGCGGACGGCCAGCTCGGTGTCCCCGCGCTGCACCAGCAGCCTGCGCCCGGGCCAGTGCAGCACCTGGGGGGCGTCCGCCGATGCGGGGTCGAGCGGGGCTGCGGCAGTGGCCACGAGACGGGCAGCGACCTGGACGGGACCGCCGTGAAGAGCATCGTTTGGCATCGTCGCATGCTTTCACACTCGTCGGATGGTGCAGCTGACCTGAAATCGCCCGCTTTGACCAGCTTCTTGCATCGGGTCTTCGGCCTTACTTTGTGAGCCCCGGCATCCGGTACGTTGCCGCGAGCAGGGGCCGGTTCACCTCGAACAGCGCCGCCAAGGAATCACTGAGCCGTCTTCATCCTGAGTAGCGGCTGGTCTCGACGCGGTGCAGGACGAGGACGGCCTGCACGACCGCGGTCGTGCGGTGGGGGCAACAGCGCAGCTTGGCCAGGATCTTCCATGTCTTGAGCGTGGCGATGGCCCGTTCGCCGCGAGCCCGGACGCGGGCGTGTGCGCGGTTGACGGCCTTCTGCCGGCGGGACAGTTTCGGCCGGTACCGGTGGCGCTTGAACGGCGTGCGCACGCTCCCACCGGCTGCCTGGTAGCCCTTGTCTGCGAAGGTCATCACGTCGGCGCTGGTCAGCGCGTCGATGATGCCGTGACGCGGGCGGCGCTGAGGTCGTGGGTGGCGCCGGGCAGCGCTGGCGAGGCCCAGACCAGGCGACCTACTGCGTCCGCGATGACCTGCACGTTCATGCCGTGCCGCTTATGTTTTCCGGAGTAGTAGGGCTTCTGGTCGGCTACACGGTCGATCGGGATCAGTGTGCCGTCGAGGATCGCGTACGCCAGCTTGAGGATACGGTCCATGACGGTGGCCAGGTCGTCCGCGGCTGCGGCGAGCAGGTCGACGGCTTCACGGACGTAGCGTCAGGCGGTGGCGACGCCGATGCCGAACCCGGCTGCCAGGCGCGTGTAGGTGTCGCCGTTGCGCAGGTGAGCGAGGGTGAGCAGGGCCTGTCGGCCGGGGTCGAGGCGCCGCCACCGGGATCGACGCTGGTGGCGGTGGTTGCGGATGCGCTCGGCAAGGTGGTTCAGGGTTCGGCTGGACAGCGGGATCGTGGCGGGGTAAGACAGCACGGCGAGACTCCCGGTCGGGGCATCGGATCTTGACCGACTGCTGTCTTACCTGGAGCCTCGCCCTCATCGATCTCTGGGTCCCCGACGCCCACCGTGACCAGTATGATCACGATGAAAAGGGCTCCGTCTTCCTCGCCATGTGTCAGGGAACCTTTTTCATCCTCTGGCGGTTTGTGCGACGCGGTGGTTTTGAAGGACGGCGATGGCCTTGCACAGGTGGCCGGCCTTGGCGGGGCTGCAGCGTAGTTTCCGGAGGATTTTCCAGCTCTTCAGCTGGGCGTTGGCGCGTTCGCCGGGTCCGCGGAGCTTGGCGTGGGAGCGGTTGGCCTGTTTCTGTGACGCGGGCTTGTTCTTGCCCTTGTACGGGGTGGCGACCGGGCCCTCGGCTCCCTGATACGCCTTGTCGGCCAGGGTGATGATTCCGGCCTGCTCCAGCGCGCGCAGGATGCCCCAGATGCGGGCGGCGCTCAGATCATGCGCCTTGCCCGGCAGGGCTCCAGAGGTCCACAGGATCGTCCCGTCCGGCGAGGCGATGACCTGGACGTTCATTCCATGCACGCGGTGCTTGCCGGAGAAGTACGGTCGATCGGCCTTGATGCGGTCGGTGCGGATCAGCGTGCCGTCCAGCACCAGGTAGTGCAGCCCGTTCCGCTGGGCCTTGCGCAGCGCCTGGCCGAGCTCGGGCGAGCGCGCCGACAGCAACGCCACCGTCTCCTGCACATATCGCCACGCGGTCGCCGTCGACACTGCGAACCCCGCGCCGAGTTCGACGAACGTCTCGCCCTTGCGCAGGTAGACCAGTACCAGCAGGGCCTGTTGTCCGGGGTTGAGCCGCCGCCAGGCCGACCCGATCGCCTTGCGGTGCCGGCGGATCAGGCCGGCGACGTAGTTCAGCGTTGAACGCGACACATCGACGGCAGCACGATAGAACAGCATCCGAAACCCCTGGTTGTGACGGTGATGGTTGTGGTGATCAACCCGTCTACCAGGGGTTTCTCTATGTCGTTAGGCGAACACCGGTCTTGCGATCATGCTGTGTCCAGCAGTCCGCTGCCAGGGGATGAAAAAGACTCAGTGCCCCGTCCCACCGGCGAAGACAACCGCGATCACCTCATAGCCGACCGGCTCGCGTGCCCGTCGTTACGCTGACGTTCCAACCTGAAGCCCTTCGGCGGAGTTATTTCTCTACATGGACCGCTACGAGGGGTTCCACGAGTTCGTGCACGCTCGCCAGCAATCGCTGATGCGGACGGCGTACCTGCTCACCGGGAACCCCCACCTCGCCGAGGACCTGTTGCAGACAGTCCTCACCCGCCTCGCCTCCCACTGGACCAAGCTCGCCAAAGGCGGCAACCCCGAGGCCTACGCCCGCAAGGCCCTGGTGAACCAGAGCATCTCCTGGCGCCGGCGCAAGCACGTCGAGCTCCTCGGAGCCGAAGCGCCGGAACTCGCCGAGTCCCGGCAACCGCACGACGAGGCGACCGTGCGCCGCCTGGCCCTGCTGCACACGCTGGCCCAGCTCACTCCGAAGCAGCGGGCGGTGATCGTGCTGCGCTTCTACGAGGACCGCTCCGAGCACGAGACCGCGCAGCTCATGGGCGTCTCGATCGGCACCGTCAAGAGCCAGACGCACTACGCGCTGTCGAAACTGCGCGCGATCACCCCTCAGGAGGTGTACCGGTGAACACACTACGTGAGGACCTGCACGCGCTGGCCGAGCAGGCGCCCGCCGTCGACCTGGCGGCCCGGGCGGTGCGGGGGGCGCGCAGGAGGCGCACGACCCGCCTGGTCATGGCGGCCGCCGCCGTGACCTGCCTGATCGCGGGCGGTGGCGCCACGCTGCTCCCGCAGATGCACCTTGCCCCCCCGGTGGTGCTTACCCCGCCAGAAACGACGGTGCTCCCGCTGCCCGCCAAGGGGGTCGGGCCGGTCGAGCAGGCGTACAGGCAGAGCTGCCCGATGACCGGAGATCCGTGCGCCAGGCGCGCCTGGCGGATCGTGACCGGCGGGGGCGACACCTACGAGCTGGCCGAGGCGTTCGAGAAGGGGCCGCTGGAGGTCACGGCGGACGGCCGCAGGATCGCCTACTACAGCTCGGAACATCGCGCGATCGTGGTGCGCGACCTGGCGAGCGGCAGGACGTGGAAGGCGCCGCTGAAGCAGCCCGCAGAGGACTTCGCGGTTGAGTACGCCCTGCGGCTGTCTCCCGGCGGGCTGCGGTTCGTCGTGTCGGGGTGGGGCGGGCGGCGAAAGCCGAACAAGCTGGTGGACGTGCAGCGGGGGACGGTGACCGACCTCAAGCGCGGGTGGTGGCCGGTGAGCGTGTCGGACGGGTCTGGACCCGTCGTGCTCGCCAAGCCGTACGACATGACCAGCCAAGTGTGGGTGCTCGGCCATGACCCGATCACCATCCGGGACTTCACGTACGACTACAGCGCTCTCGCGTCTGACGGGCGGACGCTCGCCCGGCTGGGGCAGACCGTCGATCGGGACCGGCAGCCGATGGTGCGGCGGGACGGCTCAATCGTCGTTTTCGACGCGGTAAGCGGCGGCCGGGAAACCCGCATCCCGATATCCGGCATCTCAGAAGGGCTCTACCCCTTACGGCTCGGTGGCTGGCTGAACACCACGGAGGTGACCACGCTGGCCGCACCGGAATCACCGGACAGGCCATCGGTGGTTTACGCGGTGGACATACGGACGGGCAAAAGCAGGGAACTGTTCACGCTCCGCGAGGACGGGGTGAAGGTGGTACCGGGCCTGGTGCGCTGACCGCGTAGTCGGCCCTCTACCAAGGAGCCTTTTCCATCCTGCCCTGCACAGGCTCCAGAACAGCGACGGAGCAACTCCCTCGGGTGCCATCTGAGCGCCGCATGGCCCGCATCCCTGCAGGCCATGCAGCCTCGGTCATCCGCTCACCGCCTGTTGACCTGCGACAACAAGTTGAAAAAGGTTCATTTTAGTCGATGCCGAGTTCGCGGCGGAGGCGGGCCACGTGACCGGTCGCCTTCACGTTGTAGAGAGCCTTCTCGATCTTTCCGTTGGCGTCGATGACGAAGGTGGAGCGGATGACCCCGACGGTCGTCTTGCCGTACATCATCTTCTCCCCGTACGCGTCGTAGGCCTTGTGGACCTCGAGGGAGGGGTCGGACAGGAGCGGGAAGGTCAGGGCGTCGTGCTCGGCGAACTTGGCGAGCTTGGCCGGGCTGTCCTTCGAGACGCCGAGCACGGCGAATCCGGCCGCGGCCAGCGAGGCGAGGCTGTCGCGGAAGTCGCAGGCCTGCTTGGTGCAGCCCGGGGTCATCGCGGCGGGGTAGAAGTAGAGGATGACGCGCCGACCGCGGTGTGTCTCCAGCGACACGGTGGTGCCGTCGGCGGCGGGAAGCGTGAAGTCCGGGGCGGCGTCGCCCGGCTCGAGTTTCATGGTGTTCCTCCGAGGAATGGTTCCCCGGTCAACTTACCGGCCTGTCCGAAGTGCCGTGGGTGGGCAGGACCTGACAGACTGATCAATGTCAAGGAGTAGGGGAGGAGCGCCATGGCGGACACCGATCCCGCGGAGTTGGAGCGGCAGATCGAGCGCACGCGCGCGGAGTTGGCTCAGACGGTGGACGCCATCGCGGACCGGGTGAGCCCCAAGCGGGTCGCGGCACGCGGTGTGGCCAAGGTCAGGGCGAACGCGGAGCATCTCGTCACCCAGGTCGGTGACATGGTGGGCGTGACGGGACCGAAGCCGGTCAGGCTCGCCGGCGAGCCCGAGGATCTGTGGGCGGACGACCGGCCGGACCTGGCGCCGATCCTGATCGGGGTGGGGGCGGTGCTGGCGCTCGGCGCGGTGGTCGTGTTGTGGCGGCGCCGGCGTCGCTGACCGGGGGTTCCGGTGTCGCCGACGACCGGTCGGCGGCCCCGAATTGAGTAGGGGTTTACTCATGTGACCTTTTTCCCGCTCGCGGAACATCGCGGGTAGGTGAAAGGGAGGGGTAAATCCATGAAAAACATCATTCGCGCCGCGATCGCGGTGGTGGCGACCACGGGTCTCGTGCTGACGGTGGCTCCGGCCGCCTTCGCCGCGACACCGGCGTCCGCCTCGTCCGCGTCGGCTGTGTCCTCGGCGTCCTCGGCGTCCTCGGCGCGTGACGTCGACGACAGCTTCGAGCAGGAGTCCAGGAACGGCCTGGCCACGCTGGAGGCCGAGTACTCGGTCAGGGGCGACGAGGAGGACGACAACACGTTCAGGCTGCGGGGCGAGCTGTACGACGGTGACAGGCGCACGTTCCGCCAGGGCGGTCGCTGCGCCTACGTCGAGGTCCAGGTCGTCTCGTCCGAGGACGAGGACTGGGACGTCGCCAAGCGCGACAGGCTGTGCAGCTACGACGACACCAAGCGCTTCCGCGTCACGGCGCACGACGTCAGCGAGGTGCGGGTCAAGACCTGTCAGGTCAAGTACCGGAGCTGGTCGACCCACAGGTGCAGCAGGTGGGAAGAGCTCGACCTGGGCTTCTGAGATCCCCCTGAGGTTCCTCGGGAGCGCGGTCTCTCCGGGCGCGGAGCGCCGGGGGCCGTAGTGCCCGGGGGAGGGGCAGAGGTGTGGCAGGAACGGGCACCCGCCGCTGGAGCGGCGGGTGCCCGTTCCTCGTGCCGGGGTCCGCTCCCGTGTTCCGGACGGGGCCGGGTCCGGAAGGGACGCCGCTCTGCCGGAGTTCCAGCCGTGGATCCGGGGAGGAGACAGGGGCGGCGGGTCAGAGGAAGGTACGGCCCTCGCCCCGGTAGGTGGGGACCTCGTCCACGACCTCGTCCCCGTCGATCAGGTGCAGGCTCGCGAAGCGCTCGCAGAGCTCACCCGCCTTGGCGTGCCGGAACCAGACCCGGTCGCCGGCGCGCAGGTCCTCGGCGGCCTGCCCGACGAGGGGGGTCTGCACCTCTCCGGCTCCCTCGTCGGCGTCGTAGCGCAGCCCGCACGGCAGGTAGGGCTGGGGCAGGCGGCTGTCGCCGGGAGCGCCGGAGGCGGGGTAGCCGCCGCCGAGGACGGTGACGACGCCCGGGGCGGGGCGGCGTACGACGGGCAGGGCGAACAGGGCGGCGGGCCGGCCGGTGAATCCCCGGTAGAAGTCGAACAGGCGGGGGTGGAAGAATCCGGATCCGGCGGCGATCTCGGTGACGGCCCTCTCCTTGGCGGTCTTCTCGATGCTGCCGGTGCCGCCGCCGTTGACGAACTCCAGGTCGGTGATCTGGCGGACGGCCTGGACGATCCGGCCCCTGCGCGTGATCAGCTCGCGCCGGGACCGGGCCTGCATCAGGCGGACGGCCCGGGTCAGGACGGGGTTGCCCGGAGGGTCGTCGCCGACTCCGGCGATCTGCGCCTCGTACGCCATCAGGCCCACGAGCCGGAATCCGGGCCGTTTCGCGATCTCGGTGGCCAGGTCGGCGGCCTGGCCGATCTCGCGGATGGGGGAGCGGCGGACCCCCGCCCTGAACCGGCCGCCGAAGGCGAGGTAGCCCGCGTCGACGTCCAGGCAGAGCCGGATCTCGTGGCGGTCGTGGACTCCGGAGACGGCGGACTCGATGAGGTCCAGGTGCTCGGCGTGGTCCACCGTGATCGTGATCTCCCGTGCCGCGACCGGGCCGGCGGCCAGCTCGGCGAGCGCGGCGCGGTCGACGGTGGGGTACGCCACGAGCACGTCCCGCATCCCGGTGGAGACGAGCCAGAGGGCCTCGGGGAGGGTGAAGGCCATGATGCCGGTGAAGCCGTCCATGGCGAGGACGCGTTCGAGCACGGCCCGGGACCTGATGGACTTGCTGGCGACCCTGATCGGTTTGCCCCCGGCCCGGCGGACCATTCCCTCGGCGTTGGCGCGCAGGGCGGGCAGGTCGAGGACGGCGAAGGGGGGTTCCAGGTGCGCTGTGGCCCGGTCGTAGCGCTGGCGGTCGTCCATGTTCGCAGGATAACCCGGCCCCCACGAATATGAGCAATATTCATGTTGCTGGACGGGTGGTCAATGCTCCCGCCAGGAGGGCCTCAAGATCGCGCAAGTGGGTGGTTGATTCCTGGCTCGGCCCTGCCCGAACGCGCACACTTGACATCCTCCCCTCCCCGAAGGGAGGGGATTCTCACGGTCGCCCGTGAGGGTTCCTGCTTCACTGCCAACTGCCCGCCAAAGAGGACTCTCCTTGAGGTCTTACATCAGCTCCACAGGCGTTTTACCTGTCCGCCAGCCCGGCGGCCAAGATGTTCTTCGCGGCGTTGACGTCCCGGTCGTGAACGGTGCCGCAGGCACACACCCAGTCTCGGATGCCCAGCGGCATGGACCGATGGATCGTGCCGCATGCCGAACACAGCTTCGACGAGGGAAACCAGCGGTCAACGACCAGCAGTTCCCGCTCGTACCACTGCGCTTTGTACTCCAGCATTTCCCGCATTTGACGCCAGGAGGCGTCGGAGATGGCGCGGGCCAAGCTGCGGTTCTTCACCATGTTCCGCACGGTGAGGTCTTCCACGGCGATCACTTGGTTCTCGCGAACAAGCCGTGTGGTGACCTTGTGCAGATGATCGCGGCGCCGATCCGCGATACGGGCATAGACGCGGGCGACCGCGAGCTTCGCCTTGGCCCGGTTCGCAGAACCCTTCTTCTTACGGGCGAGGTTGCGCTGAGCCTTGGCGAGCTTGCGGCGATCGGCCCGCTCGTGCCTCGGATTGGTGATCTTCTCTCCAGTGGAGAGCGTGGCCAACGCCGTGATGCCCGCGTCCACCCCGACCACGTTCGCGGCCGCAGGAAGCGGGGCGATGCGGTCTTCGCACAGGATCGACACGAACCAGCGCCCTGCCGCGTCCTTCGACACGGTTACCGTGGACGGCTCCGCACTCTCGGGCAGCGGACGCGACCACACGACATTCAGAGGCGCGTTCATCTTCGCGAGGGTGATCTGACCGCCCCGGTACTTGAACGCAGATCGCGTGTACTCGGCGCTCAGCCGGGACTTCTTGCGGGACTTGAACGCCGGATACTTCGCCCGCTTGGCGAAGAAGTTCGTGAACGCTGTTTGAAGGTGCCTGAGGGCCTGCTGGAGCGGGACCGACGACACCTCGTTCAAGAAGAGGAGGTCGTCGGTTTTCTTCCACTCGGTGAGCGTGGCCGACGACTGCACGTAGGAGACTTTCCGGCCTTCGATCGTGTAGGCGCGGGTGCGGTGTTCGAGGGCTTTGTTGTAGACGAGGCGGACACAGCCGAACGTCCGGGCAAGCTCTTCGGCTTGCTCGGGGGTCGGGTAGAAGCGGAACTTGAACGCCCGCTTCACGGTCTGCGCCATTCCTCACACAATATAACAAGATCAGTTGAGTATCGGCTGGAGTGGGTCGCGCGGGTCCAGGCACGCTCAGGCGCCACAGCCCTTTCCCGCTCCCGCTTCCTCCCCGGCCTGAAGGCCGGAGTATCCACGGGAGTTATTAGATGACGACTACTCTCCAGGACATCCTGGCGGGCTCGGGAGGCACCGGCGGCGCGGGGACCACCACCGGCGGCTCGGGAGGCAAGGCGGCGGCCGAGCAGTTCCAGGACGTCCGGCGCAGGTCGGTGCGGTTGCTGCGGCCGGGAAGGACCCCCGCCGGTGTTCCCGCGGCCCTGACGGTGTCCGCCGTGCTGGTGGTCTCGGCCTCGGTGACGGTGGGCCTGCTCATGGAGTCGCCGGTCGCGCGGGTGCCCTACCGGCGGCTCGTCAACGGGGCCGGCGCGTGGAACTGGTCGGATCCCGCCACGTTCGCCGCGTCGACGCTCGCCATGGCGGTGGGCCTGGTGATGCTCGCGCTCGCCGTGCTGCCGGGCCGGGCCCGGCTGGTGCCGCTGGAGTCGGGAGACCCGCACATGGTGATCGGCATCACCAGGTCCGGGCTCCGCCGCACGCTGCGGGAGGCCGCCGAGGCGGTGGACGAGGTGAACGGGGCCCGGGTCCGGCTCACGTCGCGGATCGTCGAGGTCACCGTGTTCACCGACGCCGAGCGGACCGGGCCCGTGCTGCGCCGGGTGGGCGCGGCGGTGGGTGACCGGCTGTCCGGGCTGGGCGCGATGTGCGCGGGTGACGTCGTCGTACGGCTGCGCAGGAAGAAGGCGCGATGAGGCCCTATCTGGGCAACCGGATCGGTCTGGCCGTCACCGGGGCGGTGCTGGTGTGCGCGGGACTCTACGCCTTCCTGCGAGGACGCGGTGACATTCCCGGCCATTCGCCCGGGGCCAGGCTCGTGCGCAAGGGGTTCCCCGGCTGGCTGGCCGCGCATCCGTGGCTGGGCTGGCTGGTGGCGCTGCTGCTGGTGGCGCTGGCACTCCTGGCGGTGCGGTGGCTGCTACACACCCTGGGATGGGGACGGTGGGGCAGGCGGTCCGGGACGGGGACCGCCATGCTCGGGGTTGCTCTTAAAGAAGTCGAAGGGCTCACCCGTGTCCGCGTCAGGTACATACGGCACGAGCGGCTGCGCATCGGGGTGGGCTGCGCGCCCGCGACCGATGTCGGCAAACTCGTGGCCCGGCTGAACAGGGACGCGGTGGGGAAGGTCCGACGAGCGCTCGGGGAGGTAGAACTCGGCGTGGTGGTTCGCCTGCACGTCCGCCGCCGCTGACCCTCCGGACACCGGCCGCTCGCCCGTCGCGCCGTACGCCGCTCGCTCGGCCGTTCCTCCGGACCCCGGCCGCCCGCCCGTCCCTCCGGACACCGGCCATTCGCCCGTCACGCCGTACGCCGGCCGTTCGCCGGTGACGCCGTACGCGGATCGCTCGCCCGTCGCGCCGTACACCGGCGGCTCCGTCGTGCCCCCGTACGCGGTGCTTCCGTACGCGCCATCCCGGTGCGCCTGCTCGTCGTACGACCCCGGCCCGTACCCCGACTCCCCGACGGGGCTCGCGTACACCGGCCGCTCGGCCGTCGTGCGGTACGACGGGTCCTCGTCGCCGGGGCCCTCGTACGGCGGGTCCTCGTCCGGTTTCCCGTTCACCGCCTCGGGTTCGTTCTCCTCGTGCCTGACCCCGAAGGCCAGTCCGGCGGCGAGGCAGGCCAGCGGGAGGGCGGGGATGACGTAGCGGTGGTCGAAGGCCGCGATGAAGGGCGGCAGGACCAGCAGCATGGTCCCCGCCGCCCAGGGCAGCAGCACCGCGTCGCCGAACCGCCGCAGCCGCATCAGCACCCCGACCAGGCCGACCAGCAGGATCACCGCGAGGTACGGGCCCCGCACGAAGGCGTACTCCTGGTAGCCGCGCAGCCAGCCCGCGTACGGCTCGACCATCACCGGCGCCCCCGACGAGCCCTGGTAGGCCACGGTCAGCTGCTCGGCGGTCTTTCCCTGCGAGGCCGCCCCCGAGGAGAAGGGCCGTACGGTGTCGGGGAAGACGTAGGCGCTCTGCGGCCCGGGAGCCGGGTAGACGCGCCGGTTCCAGTCGAAGATGTGGGCCGCGTCCGCCAGGCCCGCCCGCAGGAAGTCGAACGGCTGGGCCATGATCGCCTGGGTGGCGAAGGCGCCCGCGAGCGCGTCGCGCTCCGCCCAGCTGCCCTTGACCTTGTTCAGCGGCGACCCGCCGTCCCAGATGTAGACCGGCGGGGCCGCGCGCCGCCCGAGCGGCTCGACGGGGCACAGGGCCGCCTCGGGACCGGCCGGGTGGATCCTGGAACAGTCGGCGAAGGTCATCGTCCGCGCCCAGAGGAAGGCGTTCCCCCTGGTCAGCCCGTAGCTGCCGTGCTCGGCTCTGAACCAGGCCGCGTACGAGCCCAGGCCGATCGCGGCGGCCAGCGTCGCGGCGACGACCGCCCGCCATCCGGCCCGGCGGATCAGCATGCAGGCCAGTGCCACGGCGATCAGCGGCAGCCCGATCGTGCGGGTGACGGTCGCCGCGGCCAGCAGCGCTCCGGCCAGTGCCGCGACCCACACCGCGGGGCGCCGCCGCCACAGCAGCAGCGTGACCGCCAGCACCGCCAGGAACTGGAAGAGCAGGTCCGCCATGACGAGGTGTTCGAGCTGGAGCTGGTAGGCGTCCAGCAGCACCGGCAGCGTGGCGAGCGTCGCGCCCCACCCCGGCAACCCGCCCAGCCTGCGCAGCAGCAGGTAGACGCAGACGGCCACGGCCAGTCCGAGCAGGTGCTGCACCGCGACCACCGCGGGGATGCTCGACAGCGGCTTGAGGATCCACAGGAACAGCGCGTAGCCCGCCGGGCGGGACTCCAGGGGGCGGGGGTCGAGCCCCGCGTTCAGGTAGACGAAGGAGTCGGCCCAGAACCACAGGGCGGGCCGGTAGCCGAGCATGGCGAGCAGCCGCAGGCCGCCGCCCGCCAGCAGGGCGGTGATGAAGAGCCAGTGCGACCCGAGGAAGCGGAGCACCCGCAGGGGGCGGGAGGGGTTCGCGGGGCGCTGGGAGCGACGGGAACGGCTTGCCGGGTGCGTTCCCGTTACCACCGCGACCTCCCGAGTCCCGCGCACATGGCCACCCAGCATAGGCGTGGGCTCGGGGGGTCTTGCACGTGATGCGAAATTTGATAGGGATTGAGGTCAGCACTCGATGACGTTGACCGCGAGCCCTCCCCGGCTGGTCTCCTTGTACTTGTCGAGCATGTCGCGGCCGGTGTCGCGCATCGTCTTGATCGCCTTGTCCAGCGAGACGAAGTGGCGGCCGTCGCCGCGCATCGCGATCCTGGCGGCGGCGATGGCCTTGATCGAGGCGACCGCGTTGCGCTCGATGCACGGGATCTGCACCAGGCCGCCGATCGGGTCGCAGGTCAGCCCCAGGTTGTGCTCGATGCCGATCTCGGCGGCGTTCTCGACCTGCTCCGGGGTGCCGCCCATCACCTCGGTGAGCCCGGCGGCGGCCATCGAGCAGGCCGAGCCGACCTCGCCCTGGCAGCCGACCTCGGCGCCGGAGATGGAGGCGTTCTCCTTGAACAGCACGCCGATCGCCCCCGCGGTCAGCAGGAAGCGGATCACGCCCTCGTCGTCGGAGTCCTTCGTGAAGCGGTCGTAGTAGGTGAGCACGGCCGGGATGATGCCCGCGGCGCCGTTGGTGGGCGCGGTGACGATGCGGCCTCCGGCGGCGTTCTCCTCGTTGACCGCGAGGGCGAACAGCGAGACCCAGTCCATCGTCTGCAGCGAGTCCTTCTCCGGCGACTCGCTCCGCAGCTGCCGGTGGAGCTGGTGGGCGCGGCGGCGGACCTTCAGGCCGCCGGGCAGCACGCCCTCCTTGCCGATGCCGCGCCGCACGCACTCGCTCATGACCTGCCACAGCACGAGCAGCTGGGCGCGGATCTCGGCCTCGGTGCGGCCGAACGCCCGCTCGTTCTCCAGCATCAGCCCGGAGATCGACAGCCCGGTCTCCGCGCACTGGGCGAGCAGCTCCGCTGCCGTGGTGAAGGGGTACGGCAGGACGGTGTCGTCGGGTTTGATCCGGTCGGCACCGGTGGCGTTCTCGTCGACGACGAAGCCGCCGCCCACCGAGTAGTAGACCTTCTCGCGGATCGTCTCGCCGGACTCGGACAGCGCGGTGAAGCGCATGCCGTTGGGGTGGCCGGGGAGCGAGATCTTGCGTTCGAAGACGAGGTCCTCGCCGATGACGAAGGGGATCTCGCGGGAGCCGTACAGGCAGAGGGTGCCGGACTCGCGCATGGCGGCGAGCCGCTCGTCGACCGTGTCGACGTCGACCAGCTCGGGCTTCTCGCCGGACAGGCCGAGCAGCACGGCCTTGTCGCTGCCGTGGCCCTTGCCGGTCAGGCCCAGCGAGCCGTACAGGACGGCGCTCACCCGGGCGGTCTTCTCCAGCAGCCCGTCCTGGTGGAGGCCGCGGGCGAACTTGTGGGCGGCGGCCATCGGGCCGCCGGTGTGCGAGCTGGACGGGCCGATTCCGATCTTGAAGAGATCGAAGACGCTGATCGTCATCTGAATCCTTCCAGCGTGGACGGCCACGCGCGCCCTCCGGACGCGCGTGGCCGTGACGCGAGGGGGGAGAGGCTTAGGACTCACCCGAGGTGAGCGCGGCGTACTCCTCCGGCGACAGCAGGTCGTCGGCGGAGCCCTCGAGGCGTACGCGGAACAGCCAGCCGTCGCCGTAGGAGTCACTGTTGACCAGCGAGGGGTCGTCCACGACGGCCTGGTTGACCTCGACGACCTCGCCGGAGACCGGTGCGAAGATGTCGCTCACCGACTTGGTCGACTCGACCTCGCCGACCGCGTCGCCGGCGGTGATCGTCGAACCGACCTCGGGGAGGATCTGCACGAAGACCACGTCGCCCAGCGCCTGGGCGGCGTAGGCGGTGATGCCGACGGTGAGGGTCAGGCCGTCATCGATGCCGGAGATCCACTCGTGTTCCTTGGTGTAGTGCAGTTCCTCGGGAATGCTGCTCATTTTTTCCTCCTGTAGAAAGGCAGTGCGACGACCTCGACCGGCTCGTGGCCGCCCCTGATGTCCACGGCCAGTCCTGACGACAGGCCGTTGTCCACGTAGGCCATGGCGATGGGCCTGCCCAGTGACTGGGAGGGCGCCCCGCTGGTGACCTCGCCGACGACCGTGCCGTCGCCGACGACCACCACCGGGTACCCGTGCCGGGGCACCCTGCGGCCGGTCGCGATCAGACCGACCAGGCGGCGGGACGGCGGGACGTCCTTGCGTGATTCGAGGGCGGCCCGGCCGACGAAGTCGCCCGGCTTGTCAAACCTCACCACACGGCCCAGCCCGGCGTCGAACGGGGTCAGCCCGGCCGACAGCTCGTTGCCGTAGAGCGGCATCCCGGCCTCCAGGCGGAGGGTGTCGCGGGCGGACAGGCCCGCGGGGATCAGGCCGTGCGGCGCGCCCGCCTCGGTGAGCGCGGCCCAGACCGGCTCCGCGTCCTCGGCCGCGACGAACAGCTCGAAGCCGTCCTCGCCGGTGTAGCCCGTACGGGCGACGAGGGCCTCGCGGCCCGCGACGACGGCGGGCAGGCCGGCGTAGTACTTGAGCCCGTCGAGGTCGGCGTCGGTGAGCGCGCCCAGGATCTCCGCGGAGCGCGGGCCCTGGACCGCGACCAGCGCGTACCGCTCTGAGCGGTCGTCCACCGCGGCGTCGAAGCCCTTGGCGCGGTCGGTCAGCTCGGCGGCCACCCGCGGGTAGTTGGAGGCGTTGGCGACGACCATGAACTCGGCGGGGGCGAGCCGGTAGACGATCAGGTCGTCCAGCACGCCGCCCTCGGCGTCGACGATCATCGTGTAGCGGGCGCGGCCGGGCTCCAGCGCGGACAGGTGGCCGACCAGCGCGTAATCGAGGGCTTCCGCGGCCTGCGGCCCGGTCACGAAGATCTCGCCCATGTGGGAGAGGTCGAACAGGCCGGCCGCCTGGCGGACCGCGTTGTGCTCGGCCGACTCGCTGCCGTAGCGGAGCGGCATCAGCCAGCCCGCGAAGTCGGTCAGCGTCGCGCCGAGGGACTCGTGCACGCCGCGCAGCGGCGTAGGTCGGGACATGTGCGCACCTCAGACAAGGGACAGATGAGAGCATCCTCCCCCTCTGTCGTCGGTGCCTGAGAGTTTCATCCGGGTTTTACCGGACTTTCACCTTCGGCGAGGCCGTGGGACCTGCTTTCCAGAGGGCACCTACCCGCACGGTCCTTTGCCTTGAGAGGTTCGCGGGGAGGGCTTGCTCCTTCAGGGGTCCTGGCCTGGGTGTCAGGACGCTCTCCCGCACGGGGTTCATCGGTGTCAGCGGCCAGCCTAACCGCCCGAACCGGCCGAGCGAAATCCCCTCGCCGCCCCGATCCGCGCCGGTCAGGGGATGGCGTGGCGTACCAGCGCCTCGAACAGGGCCGACTCGTCGTCGGTCTCGGGGTGCCACTGGACGGCGACGGCGAAGGGGTGGTCGTCCACTTCCACGGCCTCGATCGTGCCGTCCTCGGCGTGGGCGGTCACGGTGAGGCCCGCGGCCGGCCGGTCGAGGGCCTGGTGGTGGTAGTGGGCCACGTCCACGGTCTCGGCCCCGAAGATCTTCGAGGTCCGGCTGCCGGGGGCGAGCCACACCGGCATCCTGCCGTAGCGGCCGGGAGCCGGGGCGTGCCCCGGGTGACCGACCACGTCGGGCAGGTGCTGGTGCAGGGTGCCGCCCAGCGAGACGTTCAGGACCTGCATGCCCCGGCAGACGCCCAGGAAGGGCAGGCCCCGCTCCAGCGCCGCCCGGACCAGCCCCAGCTCCGCGTCGTCGCGGAACGGCCGTACGTAGCCGGTCCGCTCGTGCGGCTCCTGTCCGTACCGCTCCGGGCCGACGTCCCCGCCGCCGGCCAGGATCAGCCCGTCCAGGCGTCCCGCCAGCGTCGCGGGGTCGCCCGCCGGGGGCAGGATCACCGGCTGCCCGCCCGCGCGGGCCACGTGGTCGACGTAGTCGTACGGCAGGAGCGCGGTGGTCGTCTCCCAGACGGTGAACCGCGCGGGTTCGACGTAGCAGGTGATGCCGATGACGGGACGGGACATGGTCTCCTGTTTCGCCGTGCTTGCACCGAGGTCCCGGCACCGTGTGCCCATCCCGGCGCCCTCCCGCACGTTACCGGCCCCGACGAGCCCCGGTGCCGCCGGGGTACGGGCGGGGCGCCGCCGGGGTGCGGGCGGAGCCGCGGCGGGTGGCGGGGGTTAAGTGGTTAAGCGGATCCGCCGCCGGGGAGGTGGCGAAGCCGCCGCCGCCGGTGTCGCCGCGGGCATGGGCGTTCCGCCGTGGTCCGGCGATCACCGCGGGTCACCGGCCGCCGTGGAGAGCGTCGGAGGGTGAGACGAGCGTAGTAGGGTGCGCAGCGGAAAAGCGTCGAATAACCGGTTCAGGTGGGGGTCTCGTGAAGCGACCGACGATCGCCGACATCGCTCGTCGCGCGGGGGTGTCCAAGGTCGCGGTCTCCTACGCGCTGAACGACCGGCCGGGCGTGTCGGAGGCGAGAAGGAACACCATCAAGGCCATCGCCAGGGAGATCGGCTGGCAGCCCAACAGCGCGGCGCGCGCGCTGAACGGGGCACGGGCCCGCGCCGTCGGCCTGACCGTGTGCCGCCCGGCGCGGTTCCTGGGGATGGAGCCGTTCTTCATGGAGCTGATCAGCGGCATCGAGGGCGAGCTGTCGGCCCGCTCCTACGCCCTGCTCCTGCAGGTGGTGACCGGCCACGCGCAGGAGGCGGAGGTTCACCGCAGGTGGTGGGGAGAGGGCCGCGTCGACGGCGTCATCCTGGTCGACCTGCACTTCGACGACCCGCGCATCCCCGAGATCGAGGAGCTGGACCTGCCGGCCGTGGTGATCGGCCATCCGTCGGAGACGGGCTCGCTCGCCGCCGTCTGGTCCGACGACGGCGCGGCCATGCGGGAGACGGTGGAGTATCTCGCCGCACTCGGCCACCGCCGGATCGCCAGGGTCGCCGGGCTGCCCGCGCTGGTGCACACCGTCCTGCGCGATCAGGCCTTCACCGCCGCGTGCGACGAGCTCGGCCTGGCCGGTCACTCCATCGTGCACACGGACTACACCGGCGAGGAGGGCGCGCGGGCCACGCGGCGGCTGGTCAGCGGCGCGAACCGGCCGACGGCGATCGTCTACGACAACGACATCATGGCCGTCGCCGGGCTTTCGGTCGCGCAGGAGATGCGGCTGGAGGTGCCCGCGGACCTGTCCCTCGTGGCCTGGGACGACTCGCCCCTCTCCCAGGTGGTGCGACCGGCCCTGACCGCTCTCGGCCGGGACATCCCCCACTCCGGGGCGCAGGCCGCGCGGAGCCTGCTGGCGTTGATCGCCGGTGAGCACGTCACCGGAGTCCGGACCGAGACGGCCCGGCTCACGCCGCGGGGCAGCACGGGCGTGCCGGGACGCCGGTGACCGACGCCGTCACGGGGTGGCGGACGGCACGGGCGTGCCGGGATTCCGGTGACGGGCGTCGGAACGGGGTGGCGTACGGCGTGGACGTGCCGGGGACGCCGGTGACGGGCGTCAGAACGGGGTGACGTACGCGCCGGAGATGCCGCCGTCCACCAGGAACTCCGAGCCGGTGATGAAGCTGGCGTCGTCCGAGGCGAGGAACGCCACCGCGGCGGCGATCTCGGACGCCTCGGCGAACCGGCCCACCGGGATGTGCACCAGGCGGCGCTGCGCCCGCTCGGGGTCCTTGGCGAACAGCTCCTGCAGCAGCGGCGTGTTCACCGGCCCCGGGCACAGGGCGTTCACCCGGATGCCCTCGCGGGCGAACTGCACGCCCAGCTCGCGCGACATGGCCAGCACCCCGCCCTTGGACGCGGTGTAGGAGATCTGGCTGGTCGCCGACCCCATCACGGCCACGAACGACGCGGTGTTGATGATCGACCCCTTGCCCTGCCGCCGCATGTACGGGATGACGTGCTTGCAGCACAGGTAGACCGAGGTGAGGTTGACCTCCTGGACCCGGCGCCAGGCGTCGATGCCGGTCTCCAGGATCGAGTCGTCGTCCGGCGGCGAGATGCCCGCGTTGTTGAACGCGACGTCCACGCTGCCGTAGGTGTCGAACGCGGTCCGGAACGCGCGGGCGACGTCGTCCTCGCTGGTCACGTCGGCCCGCACGAACAGCCCGCCGACCTCGTCGGCGGCCGCCGGACCGGTCGTCTCGTCCAGGTCCACGCACACGACGCGGGCGCCCTCCTCGGCGAACCGACGCGCGGTGGCCAGGCCGATCCCGCTTCCGGCGCCGGTGATGACGGCGACCCGGTCCTGCAAACGCAGCATCGCTACTACTCCTCGGAAATGAAGACGTTCTTGATCTCGGTGAACGCTGACAGGGCGTCGGGGCCCAGCTCGCGGCCGAGGCCCGACTGCTTGAAACCGCCGAACGGGGTCCAGTAGCGGACGCTCGAATGGGAGTTGACGCTGAGGTTGCCCGCCTCGACCGCCCTGGCCACCCGCAGCGCCCGGCCGACGTCGCGGGTCCAGATGGACCCGCTCAGGCCGTACGGGGTGTCGTTGGCGATCCGCACGGCGTCCGCCTCGTCGTCGAACGGCACCACCGACACCACCGGCCCGAAGATCTCCTCGGTGAACGCCCGGTCGTCCGCCGACCGGGGCGTCAGGACCGTCGCGGGGAACCAGAACCCCGGCCCCGGCGGGCACGCGCCCTGAAGGTGGGGCGGTTCGGTGACGAAGGAGGCCACCCGGTCCCGGTGCTCGGCGCTGATCAGCGGGCCCATCTCGGTGGCCTCGTCGCGGGGGTCGCCGACCCTGACGTTCAGCACCGCCTCCCCGAACCGGGCCAGGAACTCGTCGTGGACCGAGCGCTCGACCAGGATCCGGGAGCGCGCGCAGCAGTCCTGGCCCGCGTTGTCGAACACCGCGTACGGCGCGGTCGCCGCCGCCCTCTCCAGGTCGGCGTCGGCGAAGACCACGTTGGCGCTCTTGCCGCCCAGCTCCAGGGTGAGGCGCTTGACCTGCCCGGCGCAGGTGGCGGCGATCTCCTTGCCCACCTCGGTCGAGCCGGTGAACACGATCTTCGCCACGCCGGGGTGCTCGACCAGCCGGGCGCCCGCCACCTCCCCGGACCCGGGCAGGACCTGGAACACCCCTTCGGGCAGGCCGGCGGCCAGGGCCAGCTCGGCCACCCGCAGCGCGGTGAGCGGCGTCCACTCGGCGGGCTTGACGATCACCGTGTTGCCCGCGGCCAGCGCCGGGGCCAGCCCCCAGGTCATGATGACCATCGGGAAGTTCCACGGCACGATCACGCCGACGACGCCCAGCGGCTCCCTGAAGGTGACGTCCAGCCCGCCGGGCACCGGGATCTGCAGGCCGTGGTTGCGCTCGGGCGCCCCCGCGTAGAAGTCGAGCACGTCGGCGACGTTGCCCGCCTCCCAGCGGGCGTTGCCGATCGTGTGCCCGGAGTTGGCGACCTCCAGCAGGGCCAGTTCCTCCGCGTGCTCGCGCACCAGCGAGGCGAAACGGCGCAGCAGCCGGGCCCGGTCTCCCGGGCCGACGTTCCGCCAGGTCGCGAACGCCCGCCTGGCACGCTCCACGGCCCGGTCGGTCTCGGCGGCGTCCGCCATCCCGACCTCGGCGACGACCTCTTCCGTCGCCGGGTTGATGATCTTCATGTTCACATCCGTTCGAATCCCCGGAAAAGCTCCCAGTCGGTCACCGCCGCGTCGAAGGCGGCCAGCTCGACCCGGGCGTTGTTCGCGTAGTGCGCCACGACGTCCTCGCCGAAGGCGGCCGTCGCGAACCCGGAGCCCTCCCAGAGCTCCAGCGCGTGCCGCAGCGTGCTCGGCACGGTCTCCGCGCCGGACGAGTAGGCGTTCCCCGTGAACGCGTCCTCGAGCGGCAGCTCGTTCTCGATGCCGTGCAGGCCGGCCGCGATCAGCCCCGAGACCGCGAGATAGGGGTTGACGTCGCCGCCGGGCACCCGGTTCTCGATCCGCAGCGAGGGGCCGTGGCCGACCAGGCGCAGCGCGCACGTCCTGTTGTCCACGCCCCACTTGACCGCGGTGGGGGCGAAGCTGCCCGGCACGTACCGCTTGTAGGAGTTGATGTTCGGCGCGTACAGCAGGGTCAGCTCGCGCATCAGCGCGATCTGCCCGGCGATGAAGTGCCGTCCCACGGCCGACAGGCCGTGTGACCCGGAACCGGCCATGACCGGCTCCCCGTCCGCGTCCCGCAGCGAGATGTGGATGTGGCAGGAGTTGCCCTCGCGCTGGTTCGGCTTGGCCATGAAGGTGATCGCCATGCCCTCCTGGGAGGCGATCTCCTTGGCGCCGTTCTTGTAGATCGAGTGGTTGTCGCAGCTGGACAGGGCCTCGCCGAAGCGGAAGGCGATCTCGTGCTGGCCGAGGTTGCACTCGCCCTTGGCCGACTCGACGTACATGCCCGCGCCCTCCATGCCGAGCCTGATCCTGCGCAGCAGCGGCTCGACCCGGGCGGTGCCCAGGAGGGAGTAGTCGACGTTGTAGAGGTTGGCGGGCGTCAGGTCGCGGTAGCCGCGGCGCCAGGCGTCCTCGTAGGTGTCGTCGAAGACGACGAACTCCAGCTCGGTCCCGACGAAGGCGCCCCAGCCCCGCTCGTCCAGCCGGGCGAGCTGCCGGCGCAGGATCTGGCGCGGCGAGGCGGTCACGTCGGAGCCGTCCTCCCAGACCAGGTCGGCCATCACCAGGGCCGTCCCCTCCTGCCACGGCACGCGGCGCAGAGTGGACATGTCGGGCTTCATAACAAAATCGCCGTATCCGTGCTCCCACGACGACATGGCGTACCCGTCGACCGTGTTCATGTCGACGTCCACCGCGAGCAGGTAGTTGCAGCCCTCGGAGGCGTGCCGCAGCACCTCCTCCAGGAAGTAGCGCCCCGACAGGCGTTTCCCCTGAAGACGCCCCTGCATGTCGACGACCGCCAGCAGCACGGTGTCGATCCGCCCTGCCCGCACCTCGTCGTGGAGCTCGGTGACGTCCACATGCCCTCCTCGTCGGGGTCCTATTGGGCTAGTGTCAGACCATTGACGTGTAGCGGGGGGAGCCTTGTCAAGGGCCGGAGGGGATAATTGGACGAGGTGTCGCGATTGACCGCCGTGCTGCGGCCGGTGCGCGCGGGCAACGCGTTCGAGGAGACCGTGGAGCGCCTGCTCCAGGTCATCAAACTGGGGCTGGTGGCCGAGAAACTGCCGCCCGAGCGGGAGCTCGCCGCCCAGCTCGGCATCAGCAGGGTCACCCTGCGCGAGGCCATCCGCGAGCTGCAGGACGCGGGCTACCTGGAGGTGCGCCGCGGCCGGTACGGCGGAGCCTTCCTCACCTACGTCCCGCCCCGCCCGCACCGGGACGACCTGCGCAGGGCCGTGGCCGACATGGGCACCGACGACCTGTCCGACGCGCTCACCTTCAGGATGGCGGTCGAGTGCGGCGCGGCCCAGGTGCTCGCCACCGCCCCGCTGACCGGGGAGCGGCGCGAGGCCCTGCGGGAGAGGCTGCGCGAGGTCAACTCGGCGGGGCCCGACGACTACCGCCGCCTCGACACGGCCTTCCACCTCGCCATCGCCGAGCTGACCGGCTCCGCCCTGCTCGCCGGGGCCTGCGCCGACGCCAGGCTCCGGGTCGCCGACCTGCTCAACGCCATCCCGGTGCTCCAGCGCAACATCGAGCACGCCGCGGTCCAGCACGAGGCGATCGTGACGGCCATCCTGGCCGGGGACCCGGAGGGCGCGAGCCGCGCCGTGGCCGAGCACCTCGAGGGGACCGCGGCGCTGCTGCGCGGGTTCCTCACCTGACGCGCGGCGTGCCACGCGCGGGCGCCCGCGTTTCGCGCGGACGCCCAGGCCTCGCAACGGTCGCCTGTACCTCGTGCGGGCGCCCGTGCTCCGCGCGGACGCCCGGGAAAACCGCCGTGCCGTCGTGCCTCCCGTGCCTGACGGGAGGCCTCCCTCGCATAGCCTGGGGGGACGGTGGGGGATTTGTTCCGAGAGCGAATCATGGACACAGGACGGCTGCCGCTGTTCTGTTTCTTCGTCGCGCTGATCGTCGTCTTCCTGCTCACCAGGATCAACGTCCGGCTCATCCGGGCCAAGATCGGCTGGTTCGGCAACGTCAACGTGGGTGAGATGCATATCCACCACGTGGTCTTCGGGGTGGTGCTGACCCTGCTCGGCGGGGTGTCCGGTCTCGTCGTCTCGGGCGTCTCCGAGGGCTGGTACGCGGTGACGGCCGCCGTCTTCGGCACCGGAGCCGCCCTGATCCTGGACGAGTTCGCGCTGATCCTGCACCTGCACGACGTCTACTGGGAGGAGGAGGGGCGCGCGTCGGTCGACGCCGTGTTCATCGCCGTCGCGATCACCGCCCTGCTCCTGCTCGGCCTGCGCCCCCTCGGCTGGGAGGACTACGACAGCGAACCCCGCGGCACGTTGCTAACGGTCGGTTTCATCGTGACCAACCTCGCGCTCGCCGTGATCACGCTGCTCAAGGGCAAGATCTGGACGGGTCTCGCCGGACTGTTCGTCCCGATCCTCCTGGTGCCCGGCGCGGTACGGCTGGCCCGCCCGGGATCGCCCTGGGCACACTGGTTCTTCGCGCCGGACTCCCGGCGCCCGCAGCCCCGCAAGATGGCCAGGGCCGAGGGCCGCGAGGAGCGCTGGCGCCGCCCGGTGATCCGCGGCAAGATCGCCTTCCAGGAGTTCCTCTCCGGCCGCCACGACCTCCCCTCCACCCGCCGCCGTTCCCGCCTCTGAGCCCGCGCGCCCCGTGGACCTCGGGCGAATGGCGGGCATACTGGGGGACGTGAGTACGCTTCCGTCCCGATGGGACGGCGTGGAGCAGCGCGTCCCCGAATCGCTGGCCGACCTGCGCGGTCCGGCGACGGGGACGGTCGCCCTGCCCGTGCATCTCGGCTGGTCCGGGCTCACCGAGTTCGACCTGGTGAACCCGCTGCTGCGAATGAGCCTCTACCGTACGGTCATCACCGGCGGTGGCCGGTCCGACGCCGAGTCGTATCTGAACGCCGAGCTCCTCGTGGCCGACTGGCCGACCCTGCGCCGGGGCATCGGGCCGAGTTACCGGAGGGCCTGGGAAACCAAGATCGCCGCCCTGGGGTGGCGGCCTGACGCCGGAGCGGGCCGTGACACCGGGGCGGGGTCCGGGGGCGGGCGTGACGCCGTACGGGAAACCGCGGCGGGTCGTGACACCGGGGCGGGCGCCGTGACGCCGGGGTGGGAACGATGATCCTGCCTCCCTTCCAGCAGCGGATGCTGGAGGCCGCGCTGCCCGCCTGCACCCGGTTCGGGCTGGTCCTGGCGGGCGGTTACGCGATGAACGCGCACGGCCTCACCGAACGCCCGAGCAACGACCTCGACTTCGCCACCGCCGCGGAGACGCCGCTGCCCGAGGTCGCCGAGGGAATGGCCGAGGCGTTCAGGGAGGCCGGGCTGGAGGTCACCCTGACGGAGGTGACGCCCCGGATGGGCCGCCTCGTGGTCAGCGACCCGGTGACCGAGCAGAGCTGCGAGTTCGACCTGCTCAGGGAGGCGTTCCAGCGGCAGCCCGTGATCGTCGGCGACGTCTCCGTCGTCTCCCTGGACGACGCGGTCGGCCTGAAGATGCGGGCCCTGCACGAGCGCAGCCTCGCCCGCGACGTCATCGACATCGCCTCGGTCTCCCACCTGTACGGCTTCCGCGAGCTCGAACACCTCGCCCGCCTGCACAACGAGGAGTTCTCGCTCGCCGAGCTGGTGATGCGGCTGGAGTTCGTCGACCTGATCGCCGACGAGGACTTTGAGGCCTACGGCGTGGACGGCGAGCAGATCATGGAGATCCGCCGGTTCGCCTGCGCCTGGGTGGAGGACATCGGCCTGCGCCGCGCCGAGGAGGGCGACGTCGAATACGACGACGTCCCCGACCCCGACTGAGGAAGCGGAAAAGGACGCCAACTATGCCACCAGCAGTGGCATAGTTGGCGTATGGCCATGCCTCGGCCCGTGGATCCAACGATCAAGAAGTCGGTCACCCTGCGCCGATCCGTCGCAGAGGAGGTGGAGTCCAGGACGGGTCCCCGGGGCTTCTCACACTTCGTCGATCAGTCGGTCGAGTACGGGCTCGCGCTGTTGAAGGCTCAGGAGATCGTGGAGAACCACGAGACCAGGGTCGCTCCTCTGTCGGAGGCGGATCTGGAAGAAGCCAGGCGCGCGTGGCACGGAGAGTGAGAGGGCGGAACGCGCCGCCGGAGGTCGCGTTTCCCACCCCACTGTTCGTTCTCGACGCTCAGCCGTTCTCGCTTCTCGCCGAGGACGATCCCAGGATCGTGGCGCGTATCGCGGTCGCCCGGCAGGAGGGGTTCGTTCCCGCGATCAGCACCGTGACCCTGGCCGAGGTGCGCCGTACCGGCCAGGTGGGTAGGCGCCTGGCCTGGCAGCGGTCACGCCTGACGGTGATTCCCGCCTCTGAGGCGGTCGCCGACCTCGCCGCCCTGCTGCTTGAGGACACGGGTCTGGACGGACACGAATGTGTGGTCGACGCCCTCGTGGTCGCGACCGCCGCCACCGGAAGCGGGCCGGCGAGGGTGACGTCCGGCGACGCCTCACGCGTGCCCAAGCTGATCGCCGCAGCCAGGCTCAGGCGGGCCTCTCCGCTGGGGTGGGTTCCTCTCTAGAAGTCCGCCGAACTCGGAGAACCGGCCCGCCGGATCCGGAGGGCCGCCGGAGGCGGGCCGGTGGTGAGGCCGGGGACCCGAGAGGGACGGGAAAACTCCTGTGACGCATACTCGGCCGCCCGCCGGGCAGTTGACGGTCCTCTCTGCCGAAGGGTGCTGATCATGGGTCTCATGGAGAAGCTCAACCTGCGTGAAATGAAGGCCAGGGCCAAGCTGAAGCTCGCCGGCCGGACGGGCAACCGCCGGAAGGTGGCCGAGGCCAGGACCGAGGAGGCCGAGGCGAAGCTTCTGAAGACCCAGGACGAGATCCTGGACACCGTCGCGGAGATGCGCAAGGAGTACGGCGCCCGCCGCCGCTGACCCCCGCACGGCCATACCGGCCACCGGTGTCCCGCCGATGGGCTCCTCGGAGCCGACTCCGCATCGGCGGGACACCGGCATGTGGCGGACCGCCCCGAGGCGCCCCCGACCCTCCCGCGACCGCGCGGACTCCCCGTCACCCGCACTTCGTGCGCCCCTTGAGGTCAACCTGGATTGACAACGCCGATGCCGTCAACTTATGTTGACGGCATCGACTTTTGCCAACGAAACAGGGCGAGACGCTCGAGACGGACTCATGCGCGGTAGACAGGAAAAGCGGCCGGAGGCCGTCCACGTCGCTTCGGAGAGGAAGACATTGCCGGGGGTCACATTGCCGGACGAAACAGTGCCGGGGGACACGGGGCCGGGGGACAGGGACGACACGGGGCCGGGGGACGCGCGGCCCGAGACCGCGTCCTGGCGGTTGCTGGTCGCGTACATAAGGCCCCACCGCAGAGCGCTGCTGCTGGGCGGGGTGCTCAGCCTCGTCGGCTCGCTGGCCGGGCTGGCGATGCCGCTCCTGGCCAAGACGGTCATCGACGCCTTCGGCGAGCAGCGCTCCCTGCTCGGCCCGGTGCTCGGCCTGACCGCCGCCGTGCTCCTGGGCGCGGCCATCGGCGCGCTGGGCAGTTACGTGCTGGAGCGGATGGGCGAGGGCATCGTCTTCTCCGCCCGCCGTACCCTGGTCGACCGGATGCTGCGGCTGCGGGTGTCCGAGGTCGACCGGCTCAAGCCGGGTGACCTGATGTCCCGGGTGACCTCCGACACCACGCTGCTGCGGGCGGTGTTCACCAACGGTGTGGTCGAGACGGTCAGCTCGCTGTTCATGCTCGTGGGCGCCGTGGTGATGATGGCGGTCATCGACGGGGTGCTGCTGCTCATCACGCTGGGAGTGCTGGTCGTGGTCGGCGGGTTCGTCAGCCTGATCATGCCCCGCATCCAGCGCGCCTCGATGCAGGCGCAGGTCGCGGTCGGCGAGATGGGCGCGGTCCTCGACCGGGTGCTCCAGGCGTTCCGCACGGTCAAGGCCAGCGGCGCCGAGGAGCGGGAGATCGCCGCAGTGGGCGAGGCGGCCCGCGAGGCGCGCGACCGCGGGATCGCCGTCGCGTGGCTGACCTCGATCGCCGGTGTCTCGGCGTGGGTGTCCGCGCAGCTGGCCTTCGTGGCCGTGCTCGGCGTGGGCGGTGCGCGGGTCTCCTCGGGCTCGCTGGAGGTCTCCTCGCTGATCGCCTTCCTGCTGTACCTGTTCTACCTGGTCGCCCCCATCGGCCAGCTGGTCAACGGTTTCACCCAGGTGCAGAACGGCCTGGCCGCGGTGAAGCGGATCCGCGAGATCGAGGAACTGCCCGCCGAGGCGGCGGACGGCGCGGTGTACGAGGTCGGCAGGGTCCCGGCCGGGGTCGTCTTCGAGGGCGTCGCCTTCCGCTACGGCGACGACAGGCCGGTCGTCCACGACGACGTCTCCTTCGAGGTGCTCGCGGGCGGGCTGACCGCCCTGGTGGGGCCCTCGGGGGCGGGCAAGTCCACGGTCTTCGCCCTGCTGGAGCGGTTCTACGAGCAGCAGGCGGGGACGATCACGATCGACGGCCGCGACATCGCGGACTGGCCGCTCGCCGAGCTGCGCGCCTGTCTCGGCTACGTCGAGCAGGACGCGCCGGTGCTGGACGGGACGCTCAGGGAGAACCTCGTCTTCGCCGCGCCGGGTGTGGACGAGGCCGACATCTGGCGGGTCCTCGCCCGCACCCGGTTGGAGGATTTGGTCTCCCGGCTTCCCGAGGGGCTGGAGACCCGGGTCGGCCATCGGGGGATCATGCTCTCCGGCGGCGAGCGCCAGCGGGTCGCCATCGCCCGCGCCCTGCTGCGCAGCCCCCGGCTCCTGCTGCTCGACGAGGCCACCTCCCAGCTCGACGCGGTCAACGAGCTGCGGCTCCGCGAGGTGATCGCGGAGGTGGCGGCGGAGACGACCGTGCTGGTGATCGCCCATCGCCTCTCCACCGTGGCGGGGGCCGACCGGATCGTGGTGATGGAGGCGGGGCGGGTGCGGGCCGTGGGCACCCACGACGAGCTGCTCGCCGACGACGCCCTCTACCGCGAGCTGGCCACCACCCAGTTCCTGCTGCCCACCTAGGGTCGCGCCCCGGTGCCGGCCGTCGGCCGGCACCGCCGGCCGCGGTTCCCGGCGCCCACCTGGTCCTGCGGCCACTGGCTCGGTTGTGTAAATTCATATCGCTCATAAAGGAATAATTCGGACACTGGGCCGGGGGGCTGATTCGCTGTCCGGTGAATCGGGAATCCCCGCCTGTGCGAAGCCTCTCCTTCGCATCGGAGCGCCCATCGGGCGCTCGCCGCATTCGATCACCCGGTCCCGTCCGTGCGGGACGAGGATGGGGGCGTGACGATCGTTACGGCCACCACCGGGGGTGTCGCGGGCGTGCTGCCCGCGGCACCCCCTTTTCCGGGTTGACCTGTAGCCTCCGGGTGACCAAATATGAATACATTCATTCATTCCTGAGGGGGAGGTCGGGCATGTCCGGCAGCCGGATCGTGCGCGCGCCGCGCGGTACCACGCTCACCGCCAAGGGGTGGCCGCAGGAGGCGGCGCTCCGCATGATCCAGAACAATCTCGATCCCGAGGTCGCCGAGCATCCGGAACAGCTCGTCGTCTACGGCGGCTCGGGCAAGGCCGCCCGCGACTGGCGCTCCTTCGACGCGATCACCCGTACCCTGACCACCCTGGAGGGCGACGAGACACTGCTGGTGCAGTCGGGCCGCCCCGTCGGGGTGTTCCGCACCCACGAGTGGGCCCCCCGGGTGCTCATCGCCAACTCCAACCTGGTGCCCGACTGGGCCAACTGGGAGGAGTTCCGGCGCCTGGAGGCCGCCGGGCTGACCATGTACGGGCAGATGACGGCCGGCTCCTGGATCTACATCGGCACCCAGGGCATCCTGCAGGGCACCTACGAGACCTTCGGGGCCGTGGCCGCCAAGCGGTTCGGCGGGAGCCTCGCCAGGACGATCACCCTGACCGCCGGGCTCGGCGGCATGGGCGGTGCCCAGCCGCTGGCCGTGACCATGAACGGCGGCGTGGCGATCTGCGTCGACTGCGACCCCAGGTCGATCGACCGGCGGATCGAGCACCGCTATCTGGACGTCCGCGCCGCCGACCTCGACGAGGCGCTGCGCCTGGCGTACGAGGCCCGCGACCAGCGCAGGCCGCTGAGCATCGGGGTCGAGGGCAACGCGGCCGAGGTCGTGCCCGAACTGCTCCGCAGGGGCGCCGAGATCGACGTCGTCACCGACCAGACGTCCGCCCACGACCCGCTGATGTACCTGCCGATCGGCGTGGCCTTCGAGGACATGGCCGACGAGCGGGAGAAGGACCCGGCGGGCTTCACCCGCAGGGCCCGCCAGGCCATGGCCGCCCACGTGGAGGCCATGGTCGGTTTCCAGGACGCCGGAGCCGAGGTCTTCGACTACGGCAACTCCATCCGGGGCGAGGCGCAGCTCGCGGGCTACACCCGCGCGTTCGACTTCCCCGGTTTCGTGCCCGCCTACATCCGGCCGCTGTTCTCCGAGGGCAAGGGCCCGTTCCGCTGGGCCGCGCTGTCCGGCGCCGCCTCCGACATCGCCAAGACCGACCGCGCGATCCTGGAGCTGTTCCCCGACAACGAGCCGCTCGCCAGGTGGATCCGGCTGGCCGGGGAGAAGGTCCACTTCCAGGGACTGCCCGCCCGCATCTGCTGGCTCGGGTACGGCGAGCGTCACCTGGCCGGGGAGCGGTTCAACGACATGGTGGCCTCGGGAGAGATCGAGGCCCCGCTGGTGATCGGCCGCGACCACCTCGACTGCGGCAGTGTCGCGAGCCCCTACCGGGAGACCGAGGGCATGGCCGACGGCTCCGACGCGATCGCCGACTGGCCGCTGCTGAACGCCATGCTCAACGTCGCCTCCGGCGCCGCGTGGGTCTCCATCCACCACGGCGGCGGCGTCGGCATCGGCCGTTCCATCCACGCCGGGCAGGTCACCGTGGCCGACGGCACCAGGCTCGGCGCCGAGAAGCTCAACCGGGTCCTCACCAACGACCCGGGCACGGGGGTCATCCGGCACGTCGACGCCGGGTACGACGAGGCCGTCACCGTGGCCGAGGAGCGAGGCGTGCGCATCCCGATGCGCGAGTCCTGACCGGGCGCGGGTCGTGACCGGGATACGCGGGTCGTGACCGGGCCGTACGTGCGTCGATCCGTGTCCCGATCCGTGTCCCGATCCGCGTGCGTCGGTCCGTGTCCCGGCCCCCGTGCCCCGTGCCGCGCCCCGATTCCGGGGAGTGAATCCTCCGGGCGCCGCTCGCTTCCTCCCGGCCGGGTGTATGAACGACATCGGGGCGGGACGGGGGGAGGGAATGCTCGTGGGCCTTCGAGCGGTTGGAGGGGGCGTGGGCGACGGACTCGATCGGCTTCTGGAGGGGCGGCGGCTGTCGCCCGTCCAGCGGCGGATCGCGCGCTACCTGGGCGACCACCTGTCCGAGGCCGTCTTCCTGTCCAGCGTGGAGCTGGCCGACCGGGCCGGGGTGAGCCAGCCGTCGGTGACGAGGTTCGCGGTGGTCCTCGGGTTCGCGGGATACCCCGAGCTCAGGCAGGCGCTGCGGCCCCTCGTCGTGGGCGGCAGGAAACCGTCTCGGGCCAACGACCTGCAGACCGCGATCGACGTGGAGATCGACAACCTGCGGAGCGTGCGCGACACGCTGAGCGATCCCTCCGACCTCGCGGAGCTGGGTGCCAACCTGGCCGGATGCGAGCCCCTGCCGGTGCTGGGCCTGCGGGTGTCGAGCGGGCTGGCGACCACGTTCGCCTACTTCGCGCGCCGGATCCACCCCGACGTCCGCCTGCTGACCCACGGCGGCTCGGAGCTGGCCGACGGGCTGCACGCCGCGCGCCGGGCGGGGGCCGGCTGGCTGGTCGCGGTGGTCCTGCCCCGCTACCCGGCCGAGGCGGTGCAGGCCCTGCGGGGCGCCCGCGACCTCGGCCTGCGTACGGCGGTGATCACCGACCGGCGGGACGTGCCCTTCGAGGCCGACGTGGTGCTGGCCGCCCCCGTCGGCGAGCGGCTGGTCTTCGACTCGCACGCGGCGCCGCTGGCCCTGGCCATGGTGCTGGTGGAGGCCATGGCCGACGCGGCACCGCTGCGCACGCAGGCCCGGCTGGAGGAGTACGAGCGGATGACCGACCAGGCCGGGGTCTTCACCGAGCAGCTCGACTGACGGCGCGAGAGCCCCGCCGCGCTCCGTGGGAGGCGCCGTCGCGGGATCGGGCCGGGCCTATCCGGCGAGCCGCCTCATCGAGCCGACCGACCAGCGCAGGCTGACCGCGGACAGGACCAGGATGAGGCCGAAGGCCAGCGGGATCGAGCCGTCGGAGAAGTCGCCGTCGAACAGCGCCCGGCCGGCCTCGACCGCGTGGTAGAGCGGGTTGAACTGCGCGACCGCCCGCATCCAGTCGGGGGCCAGTGACATGGGCAGCATGATGCCGGTGAGCAGGATCAGCGGCATCGCGAAGAACTGCATGATCTGCGACATGCCGTTCTCGTCGCGCAGCGCCAGTGCCATGCCGTACGACAGGCCGGAGGCGAGCAGCCCGGTGGCGGCCATCAGCACCAGCATGAGCGCCAGCCCCGGCAGGCTGGCCCGCATGCCCATCAGAGTGGCCAGCGCGATCACCAGCAGGGCCTGGACGACCAGCACGATCATGTCGCGCAGGGTGCGGCCCAGCACGATCGCGGGTCGCCATACGGCGCTGACCGCGAGCCGTTCCAGGTAGCCGTTGCGGATCTCGTTGATCATGCCGAAGCCCACGAAGAGCGAGCCGAACAGGGCGATCATCATCATCACGCCGGGCGTGAACATCCGCAGCGTGTCGCCCATGGTGCCGCCCGCGGTGGTGTTGGCCACCAGCGGCGCGAAGAGGAGCAGGTACAGGACGGGCTGCATCAGGCCGAACAGCGGCCAGACGGGGTTGCGCAGGGTGGCCCTGAGCTCGTAGCCCAGGAACAACATCGTGTGTCGGAGCACGGGAGGTCCTTGTCGTCGTTCAGTTCGCGTCGCGCAGGGAACGGCCGGTGTGGCGCAGGAACACGTCGTCGAGCGTGGCCCGGTCCAGGGAGATCGACCGGATCGGCAGCCCTCCGGCCTCCAGGGCGCGGAGCAGGGCGGGCAGGTTGTGCTCCCCGTCGTCGAGGTAGGCGCGCAGGACGTCCTCCTCCTCGCGGACCTCCCTGACGTACGGCTCGGCGTCGAGGAGCGCCCGCGCCTCGCCGGCCCGGTCGAGGCGGAGCGTGACGACGTCGCCCGCGACCTCCTTCTTGAGCTCGGCGGGGGTGCCCTCCGCGACGACGCGGCCGTGGTCGATGATGACCAGCCGGTCGCAGAGCGCGTCGGCCTCCTCCAGGTAGTGGGTGGTCAGCAGCACGCTGGTGCCCCGCTCGCGCAGGGAGCGCACCTCGTCCCACAGGTTGGCGCGGTTCTGCGGGTCGAGGCCGGTGGTGGGCTCGTCGAGGAAGAACAGCGGCGGGTGGTTGACCAGACCGACGGCGAGGGCGAACCTGCGCTTCTGGCCGCCCGACAGCGTCCGTACGGGACGGTCGGCCAGCTCGGCCAGGTCGAACGCGGCCAGCAACTCCTCGCTGCGCGCCTTCGCCCGCGCGCGGGACATGCCGCCGATCCTGGCGGCGAGGATCAGGCCCTCGCGGCCGGGGGAGTTCTCGTCCACTCCGCCGCCCTGGCCGACGTAACCGATCTTCTCCCGCACCCTGGCCGCCTCGGTGACCACGTCGTGGCCCGCCACCCGGGCGGTGCCGGAGGTCGGGGCGACGAGGGTGGCGAGCATCCGGATCGTGGTGGTCTTTCCCGCGCCGTTCGGGCCGAGGAAGGCGAAGATCTCGCCCTCGGCGACGGAGAGATCGACGCCTTTGACGGCCTCGACCTCCCGGGGGCTGTCCCGGCCGCGCCTGGTGGTGAAGGTCTTGCGCAGGTCGTGCGCTTCGATGATCATGATTCTCCGTCGTAGGGGGTACGGAAAGGTTCGGGGAACGGCGGGGGCTCAACCGGATTTCCCGCCCGGCGAGCGTCCGCAGGCTTTCGGGGGACCGGCGTCCCGGCGCGCGGGCCGGGCCGGGGCGGATCTCAGGGCAGCTTTCCGGCCCTGACGTCGGCGACGGACGCCTCGATCCAGTCGAGCTGCGCCTGGAACTGGCGGATGTTGAGCTGGAGGCACTCGTCGATGTGCCGGGGGGCTCCGTAGCCCTGCTTGCCGCCCAGCGCGCGCCGCATCATCGAGATGGAGGCCCGCAGCTGCTCGGCCCTCGCCTCCATGGCGTTGACCAGGTCGGCGGGGGGGAGGCGGTCCATGAAGGTGAGGGCGACCTGGAAGGGGTCGACGATCGGCTTCACGAACCACCAGCTGTTCATCAGCTGCTGGTGGAAGTCGGCCCGCCCCGCCTCGGTGACGCCGTAGACCGTCTTGCCTCCCCTGCCCTGCTCGACGATCTCCAGCAGTCCCTCGTCGGCCATCTTGGCCAGGCCGTGGTAGATCGAGCCGTAGGCCACGTTGGCCCAGTTGTCGGCGCCCCAGAGTTCGAGGCGGCGCCGTACCTCGTAGCCGTGCAGCGGGCCGTCGAGCAGCACGCCGAGCAGCAGGATCCGGGTGGAGGACATATTCAAATTTGTATTCAAGTTTGAGTATGGTGTCAACCGTGCGAGAGATCAGACGTGACGACGACGGCGCCCTCGTGGGCTTCATCCGCCCGGCGGGCGAGGGCTGGGAGCCCCTGACCGTGTTCGGTTACCCGATGGGGGAGCCCTCCTCGGAGGAGGCGGCGCTGGAGGTGGTCCACCGGTCCGGGCTGGAGGTGCTGATGCGGCCCTGGTGGTTCCTGGAGGACGGGGAGTGGTACCGATGCGTGATCGTGGAGGCGGCGGCCGGCGCGGTCAGGGTCCGGCCGGACGACGCCGGTTATCCGCGTGAGAATGTTCTCGCGGTGACGCTGGAGCGTCCCGGGCCGGAGATGTTCCGCCCGGATTGGAGACCGCGCGTATAGGCGACCAATGGACGGACAGGACAGGCACGGGTTCCATGAACATGGAGTTGTGACGCTCTGTGACCATCGGGGAGGCCTGTGCCTGCGCTGCCACCATGACTGGCCGAGCCGCTGTGGGGCCGATTCCGCGCCCGGCTGTCGCAGCGGCGGATGCGCTACGACGTTCCGGTCAGGCGCAGGCGGGTACGGGGTGGGGCCGAGGGGGGCAGTGTGGCGATGATCTCAGCGAGTGAGGTCGTGGCGAGGCTGTTCCGCCAGGCTTCGTGGGCTTCGGCCATCTTCTCGGCGAGGATGCAGGGGTTCTGGCACTCCTCGGCGGACAGTGCTCCGCGTCCCTGCTGGCGGATCTCGCGGCACTCGTACGGCGAGGACGCACCGTCGACTGCCTCGACGATCTGTAGGAGCGTGATCTCGCGAGCGGGCCGGGCCAGCCG
Source organism: Streptosporangium sp. LJ11 (assembly GCF_051918945.1). Lineage (NCBI taxonomy): Bacteria > Bacillati > Actinomycetota > Actinomycetes > Streptosporangiales > Streptosporangiaceae > Streptosporangium > Streptosporangium sp. LJ11. The sequence goes on along the minus strand of NZ_JBPXMB010000023.1, from coordinate 126,471 downwards.
GAACCCACCGCGCGGGCCTGTCGTCGCGGCCAGCACGCCGGCCTTGACCAGTGCCTGTAGCTGCTTGGCGAGATAGGCCGCCGGCAGGTCGAAGTACTGGGCGAGCTGTGCCGCCGACGCGGTGGTCCCTACCTCGAGCTGCGCCAGCGACGTGGCGCAGTGCAACAACCATTCCGTACTCACGGGCAGCTTCATAAGCCCGATAGTATCTAAGACATCGAGGATCTTTTAAGTCCGAGATAGCGTAGGCGGCAGCACGCGAGACAGAGGAGAGATCACCATGAGGACCATGCGAATCGCCGTTGCCGGAGCCACCGGGAACATCGGGGCCCGCACCGTCGCCGTCCTGGAACAGGCCGGGCACGAGGTCGTGCGCATCAGCCGCTCACTCGGCGTGGACCTGATCACCGGCGACGGCCTCGACGCCGCCCTGACCGGCGTCGAGGTCGTCATCGACGCCACGAGCTTCACGGCAGCCGACCGGGACGACGCGGTGGCATACTTCGGCACCACCACCCGGAACCTGCTCGCCGCCGAGGAACGGGCCGGTGTCCGTCACCACGTGCTGCTCTCGATCGTCGGCGTCGACCGTATCGAAGGCAACGCGCACTACGCCGGCAAGCGTGAGCAGGAGCGTCTCGTGACCGAGGGCCCGGTGCCGTGGACGATCGTTCCCGTCACGCAGTTCCACGACTTCGCCGCGACGGTGACGAGCTGGACCGAGCAGGAGGGCGTCGCCGCGATCCCACCGCTGCTCGTCCAGCCGATCGCGCCCGCGGACGTGGCCGACATCCTCACCGAGATCGCCACGGGCGCACCGCAGGGGCGTTACCGCGATGTCGCCGGCCCTGAGCCGCAGGACCTGGTGGACATGGCCCGGCGCACCAACGACGCGCGCGGACACGCGGTCAAGCTCATGCCGACGTGGTCATCGCCGCTCGGTCCGGAGATGGCGGGCGACGTCCTCCTGCCCGGCGAGGGCGCCCGCATCGCACCGACCACCTTCGACGAGTGGCTCGCAAAGCAGTAATGGCGTCACCCCGACCCGGCACCCTGCGCTGCTGCGATCGTGGCAGGCGGCAGGGCGGCAGAACCTGAAGGACCGCTGGGGTCGTCGGTGAAGGTGCGGCGTCGTCGACCACGCTCTGGCCATGATGACAGTGTGGTCACAGGTCTTCCCGATGGCGCAGAGCGTCACAACTCCATGTTCATGGAATCTGTGCCTGTCCTGTCTGCCCGCTGGTCCCTGCCGGCCGCCTATCTGCGCGGCCCCTTAAAGAAGTTTTATCCGAAATAGGGTGATTGTTATGTCCGCACGTCCCACCGCGCTGGTCACCGGCGCCTCCAGGGGGGTGGGCGCCGCGATCGCCCGCGCCCTGGCTCCCACGCACGACCTGCTGCTCGGCGGCCGCGACACCGAGGCGCTGGCCGGGATGATCCCCGCCCTGCCCGGCGCGCGGCCCTGGCCGGTGGAGCTCACCACCGTCACGGAGGCCGACGTCGCCGGCATCGACCGGCTCGACGTGCTGGTGCACAGCGCGGGCGTGGTGACCCTGGGACGTGTCGAGGAGACCCCGGCCGAGGTGTGGCGGCGCACGATGGAGATCAACGTGATCGCGGTGGCCGAGCTGACCCGGCTGCTGCTGCCCGCGCTCCGCGCGGCGCGCGGCCACGTGGTGCTGATCAACTCCGGGGCGGGACAGCGGGCCAACCCGAACTGGATCTCCTACTCGGCCAGCAAGCACGCGCTGCGCGCCTTCGCCGACGGGCTCCGCCTGGAGGAGCCCGAGCTCCAGGTCACCACGATCTACCCGGGGCGGGTCGCCACCGACATGCAGCGCGAGGTGCGGGCCAGCGAGGGCGGCCCCTACCAGCCGGAGAACTACCTCGACCCGGACTCGGTGGCCCGGGTGGCGCTGACGGCGCTGACCGCGTCCCCCGACGCCCACATCACCGAGATCACCGTCCGTCCCGCCGCCGGGCCTCCGAACTGAGAGCGGTGCGGCGGGCCGAGGGCGCGACCGGGCTGAGGATGCGACCGGGTTGAGGATGCGACCGGGTTGAGGGTGCGGCGGGCTCGCCATTGAATGGACCCATTCACATAATGGGAGGGTGTTCGACGAGATGTGGGGTGCCATAGAGCACCTCGGACGTGACGAGCGGACCCGCGGCTACCTGCGAGACGCGTGGTCGCCCGCGGATCTGGAACTCCGGCGATGGTTCGGGCAGGAGGCCGCCAGGCGCGGCCTCGACCTGAGGGAGGACCGCAACGGCAACCTGTGGGCCTGGTGGGGTGACCCGTCGGCCCGGCCCGGCGTGGTCACCGGCAGCCACCTCGACTCGGTGCGGCAGGGCGGCGCCTTCGACGGCCCGCTCGGCGTCGTGTCGGCCTTCGCCGCCCTCGACCTGCTGCGGGCCAGGGACTTCCGGCCCGCGCGCCCTCTGGGAATCGCCTGCTTCACCGACGAGGAGGGCGCCCGGTTCGGCGTCCCGTGCGTCGGCTCGCGCCTGCTGACCGGGATCCTCGACCCGGACAGGGCGCGCGCCCTGAAGGACGACGAGGGCGACTCGCTGGCCGAGGTGCTGCGCGGGGCCGGGCGCGACCCCGGCGGGCTGGGCCGGGACGAGGAGACCCTGCGGCACATCGGCGTCTTCGTCGAGCTCCACGTCGAGCAGGGGCAGGACCTGGTCCACCGGGACGCCCGGGTCGGCGTCGCCTCGGCCATCTGGCCGCACGGCCGCTGGCGGTTCGACTTCCACGGCCAGGCCAACCACGCGGGCACCACCCGCCTGGCCGACCGCGACGACCCGATGCTGCCCTTCGCCCGTACCGTCCTGCACGCCCGCCAGGCCGCCGAGCGCAACGGCGTGGTCGCCACCTTCGGCAAGACGCGCGTGTCGCCCAACAACGCCAACGCCGTCCCCGGCCTGGTCAGCGCCTGGCTGGACGCCAGGGGCGGTGACGAGAACGCGGTCAGGGCGCTGGTCGACGAGCTGATCGACTTCTCCGGCGCCGAGGTGACCGTCGAGTCGTGGACCCCGGTCGTCGACTTCGACGCGGTCCTGCGGGAGCGGGTCGCGGCCGCAGCCGGGGGCGCGCCCGTCCTGCCGACCGGCGCCGGACACGACGCGGGCATCCTGGCGTCCGCGGGTGTGCCCAGCGCGATGGTGTTCGTCCGTAATCCAACGGGCATCTCTCATTCTCCGGAGGAACACGCGGACAGGGCCGACTGCCATGCCGGGGTCACCGCCCTCGCCGCCGTTGTGGAGGACCTGTGCGGGAGCTGAGCTACTGGTGCGAGCTGGCCTGGCTGCCACCGGGCGAGGTCGTCGCGGGGGTACTCGTCAGGGTCAAGGACACCCTGATCGTCGAGATCGTCACCGGCGTGGCGGCCCCGCCCGGCGGAGCCGTCCGGCTGGCCGGGCTCACCGTCCCCGGGCTGGCCAACGCGCACTCCCACGCCTTCCACCGCGCCCTGCGCGGGGTGACGCAGCGCGAGAAGGGCAGCTTCTGGACCTGGCGCGAGCAGATGTACGGCCTGGCGGGCAGGCTCGACCCCGACTCCTACCTCAGGCTCGCCAGGGCCACGTTCGCCGAGATGGCGCTGGCCGGGATCACCTGCGTGGGAGAGTTCCACTACCTGCACCACGGGCCGGACGGCAGGCCGTACGACGACCCGAACGCCATGGGACACGCGCTCGTCCAGGCCGCGCGGGAGGCGGGGCTGCGCATCGCGCTGCTGGACGCCTGCTACCTGACCGGCGGCGTCGGCACCCCGCTGAGCGGTGTGCAGCGGCGGTTCGGCGACAGGGACATCGACGGGTGGGCCGCGCGGGCGGAGGCGCTCGCGGCCGGCTACCGGGGCGAACGGGACGTGGAGATCGGCGTGGCCGTGCACTCGGTCCGCGCGGTCAGGGCCGAGCAGATCCCCGTGGTCGCCGAGTTCTCCCGGCACCACGGAGTCCCGCTGCACGCCCACGTCTCCGAGCAGCGCGCGGAGAACGCCGCCTGCGTGGAGGCCTACGCCGCGACCCCGGTCCAGCTGCTGGAGGCGCACGGCGCGCTCGGCCCCCGCTCGACCGCCGTGCACGCCACGCACCTGTCGGACGTGGACGTCGCGCTGCTCGGCGCCTCCGGCACGCGCGTGTGCATGTGCCCGACGACCGAACGCGACCTCGCCGACGGCATCGGACCGGCCAGGAGGCTGTTCGAGGCGGGCGCGCCCATCACGCTCGGCTCGGACAGCCACGCGGTCGTCGACCTGTTCGAGGAGGCCCGCGCGGTCGAGCTGGACGAGCGGCTGGCCACCGAGCAGCGCGGCCACTGGTCGGCCGCCGAGCTCCTGAACGCCGCCACGGCCGCGGGGCACGACTCGCTCGGCTTCGCCTGCGCGGGCATGCTCGTTCCCGGCGCGTGGGCGGACCTGGTGTCGGTGCGCCTCGACTCGGTCCGCACGGCCGGATCCGCCCCGGCGCACCTGGCCGAGACCGTGGTCTTCGCCGCCACGGCCGCCGACGTGCACTCCGTGGTGTCCGGCGGGCGCCACGTGGTCGTCGACGGCAGGCACGCCCTCGGCGACGTGGGCACCATGCTCGCCGAGGCGATCGCCGAGGCGCGAGAGGAGAAGTCGGTATGACGAGCGAGGACCGGCCGGTGACGAGCACCCTTTTCGACCGCATCGGCCTGCTCTACACGGGTGACCCGGCGCGGGAGGAGATCGAGAACGCGGCGCTCGTCGTCGAGGGCGGCGAGGTGGTGTGGGTGGGACCCGCCGGCGCGGCTCCGTGCGCCGACGAGCGGGTGGACGTGGACGGGCGCTGCGTGATCCCTGGCTTCGTCGACAGTCACGCCCACCTCGTCTTCGCGGGTGACCGCACGGCCGAGTTCGCCGCCCGCATGGCGGGCCGCCCGTACACGGCGGGAGGCATCCGTACGACGGTGTCGGCCACCCGCGACGCCTCCGACGCCGAGCTCGTGACGCGCACCGCCACCCTGGTCTCCGAGATGCTCGCCCAGGGGACGACCACGGTCGAGATCAAGAGCGGCTACGGCCTCACGGTCGACGACGAGCGCCGGTCACTGGAGATCGCGCGGGGGTTCACCGAGGAGACCACCTACCTCGGCGCGCACGTCGTCCCCCCCGACGCCTCCTCGGCCGACGAGTACGTCCGCACCGTCACCGGGGAGATGCTGGAGGCCTGCGCGCCGCACGCCCGGTGGGTCGACGTGTTCTGCGAGCGCGGGGCCTTCGACGCCGACCAGAGCAGGGAGATCCTCCTCGCCGGGGTGAAGGCGGGGCTGCTGCCGCGGATCCACGCCAACCAGCTGGGCGAGGGGCCGGGGGCGCGGATCGCCGCCGAGGTGGGCGCGGCCTCCGCCGACCACTGCACCCACCTGAGCGACGACGACGTCTCGGCGCTGTCGTCGTCGGGGGTGGTGGCCACCCTGCTGCCCGGCGCGGAGTTCTCCACCCGCTCGCCCTACCCGGACGCCCGCCGCCTGCTGGACGCCGGGGTGACGGTCGCGCTGGCCACCGACTGCAACCCGGGTTCCTCCTTCACCTCCTCCATGCCGTTCTGCGTGGCGCTGGCGGTCCGCGAGATGGGGATGACGCCGCTGGAGGCGATCAGGGCCGCCACGCACGGCGGGGCCAGGGCGTTGCGACGCGGGGACGTCGGCACGCTGCGGGTGGGAAGCAGCGGGGATCTGGTGATTCTGGACACACCCACGTACGTCCATCTCGCCTACCGGCCGGGGGTGCCGCTGGTGACGCAGGTGTGGAAGCGGGGCCGCCGCCTGGTTTGAGTCCCTTTGCGGGGGTTAGTTGCGGGCCTTGGCGGCACGTCAGGAAACCTCCTCCTTGAGGAGGAAATCCAAACCATTCTCCAGGCGTACTTTTTGAGGGAATCTTTGCCCTGGCACGTCCGTTGAAAAGACAAGCGATGTGTCTGCGCGCACGGGGCGTCAAACGAGCGAGTGGACACGTCATAAGCAGGCGGAGCGAGGTGCCATCGGATGGCAAGGCCGACGGGGAATCGGACGCAGGATCAGCATGTCTCTGATCGAGACCTGCTCGGGACCTACCTGGCAGAGATCGGACGGGTGCCCCTGCTCACCGCGGAGGAAGAGGTCGAACTCGCCAAGCGGATCGAGGCGGGTCTCTTCGCCGAGCAGTTGCTGGACGGTGGGTTGGGTGGATTGACGGAGCCGCGGATCGGGGACGCGGCCGATGAGGAGCTCGAACGACTGGCCGTTTCCGGGCGGAGGGCCAAGGATGAATTCATCCAGGCCAATCTACGTCTTGTGGTGGCCGTCGCGCGCAAATATTCGGGGCGGGGAATGCCGCTGATCGATCTAGTCCAGGAGGGAAACCTGGGGTTGGTCCGCGCGGTCGAGAAGTTCGACTATCGGCGCGGTTACAAGTTCTCGACATATGCCACGTGGTGGATCAGGCAGTCGGTGGGGCGCGCCATCCACGAGCAGGCCCGGCCGGTGCGCCTGCCCACCCACGCGGGCGAGCAGATGACCAGGCTGATGCGGGTCCGCCGCGACATGCTGGCCGAGTTCGACCAGGAGCCGACCGACGCCGACCTGGCGACGGTGCTCGAACTTCCCATCGAGCGGGTCCGTGAGCTCCGCCGCTGGGCCTCCGACCCCGTCTCCCTGCAGCTGGGCGTGGGCGACGAGGACGAGACCGAACTCGGCGACATGATCGCCGACGACACGTGGGCCGATCCCGAGCAGCAGGCGATGGACATCCTGGAGCGCGAGCGCCTGGAGGTGTGGCTGACCGGGTTGGAGGGGCAGACCCGCGAGATGCTCCGCTGGCGCTACGGCCTGATGGACGGCCGCGAGCACACGCTGACCGAGGTCGGCGAGCGCTACGGCATCGGCCGCGACCGCGCCCGCCGGATCGAGCGTGACGCCCTGGCCCGGCTGCGGAAGATGGCCACGGCCGCCTGATTCCCACGATTCGGCACGGTCTCGTTTGGACCGTGCCGGATCGGTTTCTTTTGCAGTGGGTCTTGTCGCCGCGGCGGTTCCATGGCTGCTCACGCTTGGTGGGTTCCACGGTTGTTTCGCGCTTTGGTCGGTTCCATGGCTGTTCAGGCTGTCCCGGTTCCATCGCCGTGGTGGATGCCGTCGCCGTTCACGCTGCGGTGGGCGGGTGCTCCGGACGGCCGTCTCAGGTGATGTCCTGTGGTTCAGGCCTCCGGCCTGCGCGGGCGTGATGGTTGCGGGCTCTTTTCAAGCCGTCCGGGGGTCCGCGTAGCCGAGCGTGGGAGCGGTCGGCCGCCTCCTCGGAGGCCTGCGGCCATGAACAGACCAATCCACGCGCACGCAATGTACGAAGTCGTTACCGTTAAGAGCATGATCATCTGGGTCGCTTCGTTTCCCCGATCAGGCAACACCTTCCTCCGCATCGTCCTCAAGCAGCTGTACGGCGTGTACACCTCCACCGTCTACGACGTCGACGGCGTAGCCGCGCGGCTTGGTCCTGACCTGATCGGCTTCGAGGAGCGTCCCGCCTCGATCGAGGAGATGCGCGCCTCCGAGAAGCTGTATTTCGTCAAGACGCACCGGCAGCGTGTCGGGGAAGAGGACCGCGCGATCTGTCTCGTCCGAGACGGCCGCGACTCCATAACCTCATGGGCCCACCTGACCGGTGCGCCTGATGTCGAGGCGGAGCTCCGCGCGATGATCGACCGCCGTGACGAGGTGGGAACGGGCAGTTGGGGCCGGAACGTACTGAGCTGGCTACGTCCGCCCGCGCCCCATCGCGTGATGCTCCGCTACGAGGAGCTGATTCGCGAGCCGCGACGGACCGTCGAGAAGGTGCTGGCCACGCTGGCGCCGACCCTGCGGCCACTGCCTGATGCCCGCGTTCCCACCTTCGCAGAGCTTCACCGGGTCGATGGCGGCTTCTTCCGGAGAGGACACACAGGCACACACTCGGACGAGCTGCCAGAGGAACTGCACCAGCTCTTCTGGTCCCGCCCCGATAACGTCACGGCCATGGAGTTGCTTGGGTATTCACGCGATGCGTGAAGGTTGTCGTTCACCACTTGCGGCGCATAGAGGCACCGAAGGCTCATGGAAGCACCCTTGACCGCGACTCAGATCATCAGTCGGCCCTCTTCGAAGATTTGCGCAGGTGAGCCAGGGCCGTCAGGTTGAAAAAAGCTCATGGTCCGTGGTGCCGCGTCCCACGTCTTGTTAGCTGCTTTGAGGGGATTTCGGCTACTTTCACGCGATTTTTCCGTTCTCGAAAACGCCCGGCATCACCGCTGGGATTCCTCGCCGCTTTCGAGGTAGGACAATCACGTTAAATCGGATATTTATGGTATGTAGATTGGCCAGGGTGTCTTCATGGGGCCGGTTGTGTGGCGGGTCGGCCACTACGGAGAGCCTTGACATTCGCCATCATCGTCAACAATGAATCTCTTATTCTGGCATATTAGGTCAAACGTGGACTTAATTTGCGTATTGTAACGCGAGCTTTGACCATTTACCGTGTTTCGTATGTCAGACATCTCTCGACGTAGCGCAATTGCCGCATTGGCTCCCGCGGTCGGGGCCGCTGTCGCCGCGCAACTGACCGGGAGGCCGGCGATCCCGGCCCCCGATCCGGGCGACCACCAGCATGTTCCGGCACAAACCGCGGGGTCCGCGCACGCCGGCTTCAGGTCGGGAACCCGGGTGGACAATGGAAAGAACGGATTTCATCCGACGACGCTCCTCCGTGATTTCGACAGGGGGAGAACGTCTGCGCTGTCCGGTGGGAGGACGCTTCGAGAATGGACATTGGTGGCGCGAGAGAAGCCGATCGAGGTGGCTCCCGGAGTCGTGTTCCCCGCCTGGACCTATAACGACAGGATTCCCGGACCCACGCTTCGCGCGAATGAGGGCGACCGTCTGAGAATCACCCTCGTCAATTACTCGGCACACGCGCACACGCTTCACTTTCACGGGCTGCACGCGGCGGAGGTCGACGGGGTCGCGGGAATAGGCCTCGGCCTGGTCCAGCCGGGCGAGCGGACGGTGTACGAGTTCGACGCGGAGCCGTTCGGCGTGCATCTGTACCACTGCCACGTGACGCCGCTCGCCGCCCACATCGCCAAAGGCCTGTACGGCGCCTTCGTCATCGACCCGAAGGGCTCGCGCAGCGAGGCCGACGAACTGGTGATGGTCATGAACGGGTTCGACACCAATTTCGATCGCTCGAACGAGCTGTACGCGGTCAACACCATCCCCTTCGCGTACATGGGAGAGCCGGTGAAGGTGACCGTCGGCGAGCTGGTGAGGATCTATCTCGTCAACATCCTCGAGTACGACCTCGTCAACTCCTTCCACGTCCATGGAAACTTCTTCGACTGGTATCCGACCGGCACGTCACCGCGCCCGGCTGAGCACACCGACACCGTGATGCTGTGCCAGGGCCAGCGGGGAATTCTCGAGATGACGTTTCCGCGCCAAGGGCGCTTCATGTTCCACGCGCACCAGTCGGAGTTCGCCGAGCTCGGCTGGATGGGCCTCTTCGAGGCCGGTTGCGGTGGCACCGCTGCCACCGGCTGCGAAAGGAACCGGTGACGTGGAGGAACGCCGGGCACGTCATCCGAGTGGCACCCGCCTGAACACATGGCTGCTCGGTCTCCTGCCGTTGTGCGTCATCGCCGTCGCCGTCGCGGGGCTCGCCGTTCTGGACGGCCCCGGCCTGACCTCGCGCAACGGCCCTCCGGCCGAGGAGCTCACGGTGGAGCGGACGATACTCGGCGCGGGCTCCATCGAACTGGTCGTGCGTAACCAGGGCGCCGATCCGGTCGCTCTCGTCCAGGTCGCGGTCAACGACGCCTTCACCGACTTTCGGACGAGCGAGCCGGAGATCGGCCGCCTCGGCTCCGCCAACGTTCGGATCACCTACCCATGGGTCGACGCGGAGGCCTACGAGGTGACGCTCCTCACCTCCACCGGAGGCGTCGTCACCCACGACATCCCCGTCGCCGTCACGACCCCCGACCCGTCTGGATTCATCGGCCTGATGACGCTCCTGGGGACATACGTCGGGGTGATCCCCGTGGCCATCGGGATGCTCTGGCTGCCGTGGCTGCGGCGCGTACCTCCCTCCTGGATCCGCGCCCTGATGGCACTGACCATCGGCCTGCTCGCCTGGCTGGCGATCGACGCGGCACTCGAAGGCATGGAGGTCGCCAACGCCGGTGCGAGCGGGCTCGGCGGCGCCGGACTCGTGGCGATGGGCGCCGTCGCCGCGTACCTGCTGCTGTCCGGCGTGCACGCCTGGATGGCCGCACGACCGGGACAGGCGGGCGGCCACCGCCTGGCGCTGCTCGTGTCCGTCGGCATCGGCCTGCACAACCTCGGCGAAGGACTCGCGATCGGCTCGGCCTACGCCGTCGGCGCGCTCGCCCTCGGCGCGACGCTCGTCGTCGGCTTCACGATCCACAACACCACCGAGGGCCTCGCCATCGTCGCCCCGGTCAGCGAGGAACGCGTCTCACCGCCGAGGCTGGCACTGCTGGGCCTCGTCGCCGGCGGCCCGGCCATCCTCGGCGCCTGGCTCGGCGCCGCCACGGTGCAACCCGCGATCGCCGCGCTGCTGCTGGGTCTGGGGGTCGGCGCGATCGTGCAGGTGATCCTCCAGATCGCGCCATCGGTACGTGACGAGACCGGACGGCTGCTGCACCCTCTCGGCATCGCCGGCATCCTCGCCGGAATGGCCCTCATGTACGCCACGGGCCTCCTGACCTGACCCCGCCACGCGCGACGAGATCCGCCTCGTGAAAGTCGCCGCGGCTCGAAAGGAGCCCGTAACCACCGCGCCCGAGCAGGCCGGAGGCCTGAACCACGGGACATCGACCGAGACGGCCGTCCGGAGTGCCCGCCCACCGCGGCGTGAACGGCGGCGGGGCCGATCCGTTGCCCGGGTGAGGCCGTGGCCGGGGGCTGCGGCTCGGCTTCCGCCCGGATCGAGTGGGCGTGACGCCGATCATGAACGGGGGTGTCGAAGTCTCTGCGAACCCCTAGGCGGAGGTCATCTGGGCCCTTTTACGGTCAACCCCAGGTTATGGCGCACCGCATCCGAAACATGGCTGAAACACCATGCGGCCGAGATTCACAGATGTGAAACACACAAGGTCGCACCTTGAAACGGTGGAAGAACACGCTGTGGCGCAACGTCAGTGCGCGGCCGGTCGATGGAGCCCAGGAAGCGATCACTGCGACTGTGAAACCGGCCACACGCCATTTGTAAGGGAGGGTCGCGTCGAATGAAGATCGATAGCGGCACCACTGCCTGGATGCTCACAGCCACCGCCTTGGTGCTGTTGATGACTCCCGGCCTTGCGTTCTTCTACGGAGGAATGACCAGGGCCAAGAGTGTCCTGAACATGATGATGATGTCGTTCGTCAGCATCATCACCGTCACCATCGCATGGGTGCTTTACGGGCACTCGCTGACCTTCACCGACAACGGCAGCGAGCTCGTCAACAAGTTCATCGGCGGCTTCGACGCCCTTGGGCTGCAGAGCCTGGTCGACACCGCCACCAAGGACGATGGCACGGGTATGCCGAGCCTGGTCTTCTCGGCCTTCCAGCTCACTTTCGCGATCATCACCGTCGCGCTGATCAGCGGTGCCATCGCCGACCGCGCGAAGTTCGGCGCCTGGGTGCTGTTCACCATCGTCTGGGCGACCATCGTCTACTTCCCCGTGGCCCACTGGGTCTGGGGCAATGGCTGGCTGTTCAACCTCGGCATCGAGGACTTCGCCGGTGGCACCGTGGTCCACATCAACGCGGGAGCCGCGGCGCTGGCGCTGGCGCTCGTGCTCGGCAAGCGCGCCGGCTGGCGCAAGGAGCCGATGCGGCCGCACAACCTGACCCTGGTCCTGCTCGGCGCCGGTCTCCTGTGGTTCGGCTGGTTCGGCTTCAACGCGGGCTCCGAGCTCGCGGTGGACGGCACCGCCGGCCTGGCGTTCATGAACACCCAGATCGCCACCGCCGCCGCGGCGGGCGCCTGGCTCGTGGTCGAGAAGATGCGCGACGGCCACGCCACCAGCCTCGGTGTCGCCTCCGGCGCCGTCGCCGGTCTGGTCGCCATCACCCCCGCCTGCGGTTTCGTGGACCCCTGGGCGGCCCTCGTCCTCGGTCTCGTCGCCGGTGCGGTCTGTGCCTACGCGGTGGGCCTGAAGTACAAGTTCGGCTACGACGACTCCCTCGACGTGGTCGGCGTGCACCTGGTCGGCGGTGTGATCGGCGCGGTCTCCCTGGGTTTCATCGCCGCCTACCCGTTCCTGGAGCAGCAGAGCACCGGCCTCTTCTACGGTGGCGGTGTCAAGCAGCTGGGCCTGCAGGTTCTCGGCCCGGTCGCGGTCGGCGCCTACTCCTTCATCATCACCTGGATCATCGCTAAGATCATCGACAAGACGGTCGGCTTCCGCATCGGCGCCGAGGAAGAGATCACCGGCGTCGACATCACCTCCCACGCCGAGACCGGTTACGACCTCGGCACCATCCACTCCTCGGGTGTGGCCGCCGTCAACGGCCCGGCCCCCACCCCGGCGTCTAAGAAGGTGGACGCATGAGACTCATCACAGCGATCATCAAGCCGTTCAAGCTCGACGACGTGAAGGCGGCCCTGGAGCAGTTCGGGGTCAAGGGCATGACGGTCAGCGAGGCCAGCGGCTACGGCCGCCAGCGCGGTCACACCGAGGTCTACCGCGGCGCCGAGTACCAGGTCGACCTGGTGCCCAAGGTCCGCCTCGAAGTGCTCGCCGAGGAGGAGGACGCCGAGGACGTCATCGACGTCATCGTCAAGGCCTCGCAGACCGGCAAGATCGGTGACGGCAAGGTCTGGTCCGTTCCGGTGGACACGGTCGTTCGCGTCCGCACCGGGGAACGCGGACCCGAGGCGCTCTAACCGGTGAGAGGCGACACGCGCTCGTACGCCGCGGCCCGTAAGGAACGGGCCGCGGACATCGACCGCTGGCTGACGGACCTGGTCCGCACCGCGGTCGGCACGCCGTACGGGCCCAACGGGGGAACGACGAGAAACGACGAGCGCGGCGCCCTCACCGGAGTCGCGCTCGTCGCGGTCGGGAGTCTTGGACGCTCCGAGCTCGCGCCGGGCAGCGACCTCGACCTGGTCCTGCTCCACGACGGGCGGGAGGACGTGGCGCGCGTCGCCGACCGCATCTGGTACCCGATCTGGGACTCCGGGGTGGGGCTCGACCACTCGGTGCGGACGGTGGACGAGGCGGCCAAGGTCGCCAGGGAGGACCTCAAGGCGGTCCTCGGCCTGATCCAGGCACGGCACGTGGCGGGAGACCCGGAGCTGACCCGCTCGGCGCGCGAGATCGTGCTCGCCGAGTGGCGTGCCGACTCCCGGCGCCGCCTGGGCGAGTTGCGCGACGCCGCCGACAAGCGGGCGGAGGCCAGCGGGGAACTGGCGTTCCTGCTCGAGCCCGACCTCAAGGACTCCCGCGGCGGCATCCGCGACGTGCAGGCGATGCAGGCCGTGGCGGCGGCCTGGGTCGCCTCGGCGCCCGGCCCCCGGGTGCGCGAGGCCTACGAGCTCCTGCTCGACATCCGGCACGGCCTGCACCTGGTGACCGCCCGCGGCGCCGACAGGCTGGTGCTCCAGGAACAGGACGCCGTCGCCGGGATGCTCGGCCTGCTCGACGCCGAGGCGCTGATGCGCAGGCTCGCCGAGGCCGCCAGGACGATCGGGCACGCCTTCGACGCCACCTGGCGCACCGTCGACCGGTTGCTGACCGGCCCCACCCCCCGCGGCCGCCGCCCGCTCGCCGACGGCGTCGTCGAGCATGGCGGGGAGGTCGTGCTCGCCCGCGGGGTCAACCCGCGCAAGGACCCGGTCCTGGTGCTGCGCGCCGCCGCGGCGGCGGCCGAGGCGGGGTTGCCGCTGGCACCCGCCACGGTCACCACGCTGGCCTCCCAGTCGCCGCCGCTGCCCGTGCCCTGGCCGGACGAGGCGCGTGACGCGCTGGTGGCACTGCTGGGCGCCGGTCGCGCGGCCGTGCCGGTCTGGGAGGAGCTGGACCAGGCGGGGGTGCTGGTCCGCCTGCTGCCGGACTGGGAGCGGGTGCGGCACCGCCCGCAGCGCAACCCGGTGCACCGCTACACCGTCGACCGGCACCTGATCGAGGCCGCCGCCGGCGCCGCCTCGTTCACCCGCGAGGTCTCCCGGCCCGACCTGCTGCTCATCTCGGCGCTCCTGCACGACATCGGCAAGGGATACCCCGGCGACCACTCCACCACCGGCGCCGTCGTCGCCCGCGACATCGGGGCCCGGATGGGCCTGCCCCCGGCCGACGTCGACATCCTGGAGACCGTGGTCCGCCACCACCTGCTGCTGCCCGAGACGGCCACCCGCCGCGACCTGGACGACCCGGTGACGATCTCCCGGGTGGCCGAGGCCGTCGGCTCGCGCGAGGTCCTCGAACTGCTGGCGGCCCTCGCCGTGGCCGACGGCCACGCCACCGGGCCCGCCGCCTGGAACTCGTGGAAGGCCTCGCTCGTCGCCGACCTGGTACGCCGGGTCCGCTCGGCGCTCTCGGGAACCCCGCTGCGCCCCGCGCCGTCCCTCTCGGTGGAGCAGGCGTCCCTGGCCCGCCACGGCGGCGGCGCCGTACGCGTCAACGGGGGAGCGGTCACCGTGGTCGCGCCCGACCGCGCCGGGCTGCTCTGGCGCGCGGCCGGGGTGCTGGCCGCGCACCGGATGGTGGTCCGCGCCGCGTCGGCCGCCTCGGCGGGGACGACCGCCGTGATCGAGTTCTCGGTCGTGCCCGAGTACGGCTCGCCGCCCGACCCCGCGACGCTGGAGGCCGACCTGCGCCTGGTGCTGGCCGGCCGCCTCGACATCGAGCAACGCCTGGCCAGGAGGACGAGGTCGATGCGCCCGGCCCGGGTGCCGGTGGCGCCGCCGAGGGTGAACCTGGTGGACGACGCGTCCAACACCGCCACCGTCATCGAGGTGCGGGCCCATGACCGTCCGGGACTTTTGTGGCGGATTGGTAGAGCATTCGGTGAATGTGGCCTTGACGTACGGGCCGCCCGTGTGGAGACTCTCGGCGCAGAGGCGGTGGACGTCTTCTACGTGGTCGACAGAGCCGGCCGTCCGCTGACCGACGAGGTCCAGCGGGCGCAGGTGCGCGATCAGGTGCTGGCTGCCCTGCGGTAACCGTAAAAAATCGGTCCCTCGTCGCCTTCGTAACGATTAAAGTCGCTATGTCGGTTTTGCCGATTCTTTCCCATGACCTTGTGGTCTGATGTTGTCCACTTGTGTCGTGATTGAGGGGTAGCGAGAGCGGTGACTACGGCGACATCCGAAAGCGGAGGTGCTTCGGCACCCGACCGTGGCAAGCGGCCTGCCGCCCGGTTCGGCTTGAAAAACTGGCGTGTCCGTTCGCGTCTGACGGCCCTGATCCTGGTGCCGACGGCAGTGGGCGTCGTGCTCGCCGGCACGCGCGTGGTGGCCTCCGTGGACAGTGTGGCCGGGTACCAGCGGACCGCCACCGCGGCGGAGTACTCGGGCGGTCTCCGTGACCTGGCCCAGGCGCTCGGGTTGGAACGTGACCGAGGCGCGTGGTCGTCGTTCCAGCCTTCGAACAAGGGCTTGAAGGAGAGTTCCGACGCGCAGCGCAGGACCGTGGACGCGCTGGCCAGGAAGGTGCGGCTGGAAGTCCAGGCGATCGACGACTCCTACGGCGCCCGGGTCGTCGAGGCGGCCAGGAACGTGTCCTACCAGCTGGAGGGCCTTCCGGAGCTGCGCCGCCTGCCGGGCATCAACCGTGTGGAACGGTACAGTTCCATGATCGCCCCGCTGCTGACGCTCCACGAGGAGCTCACGCTGGTCAGTGACGACCCGGAGATCATCGGCAACACCCGCGCGCTCAGCGCCCTGGCGTACGCCAAGGAGGAGGTCTCCAAGCAGCGCGCCCGGCTGCTGGCCGGCTACTACGCGCCCTCGCTGATCAACCCGCAGGAGGTCGAGAAGTTCATCGCCTCCCGCTCCCGGATGGACGAGTACGAGGCGGACTTCGGCGTCGAGGCGAGCCCGGACAACGCCCAGCTCCTCGTCACCGCCCTGATCGACGAGCGGGTCCACCGGGCCGAGCTGATCAAGGCCAGGGTGATCGTGCTCGCCAGCGATCCCTCGCGCACCGGGCGGCTGCTGTCCGACTTCAACGAGGTCAAGCAGTGGTTCTCGGACAACAGCGTGGTCCTCGACCGGATGCGGAAGGTCGAGACCCAGGTCGCCGGCGACGTGGTCACCCGGGCCAGGGACCTGGAGGACGCCGAGCAGCGCAACGCGATCATCACCGCCGGGCTCATCCTGCTGCTGCTCCTGCTGGTGCTCGGCCTCACGGTCGTCATCGCCCGCTCGATGGTGACGCCGCTGCGCCGCCTGCGCGCCGAGGCGCTGGAGGTGGCGAGCTTCCGGCTTCCCGAGGTCGTGCGGCGCCTGCGGGTCTCCGGCGACACCCGGACACCCGACGTCGATCCCATCTCGGTCGACACCAGCGACGAGATCGGGGAGGTCGCCAAGGCCTTCGACGAGGTCCACCGGCAGGCCGTGCGCCTGGCCTCAGAGGAGTCCGAGCTCCGCTCCAACATCAGCGCGATGTTCGTCAACCTGTCGCGGCGCACGCAGACCCTGGTCGAGCGGCAGATCTCGCTGATCGACGGCCTGGAGAAGGGCGAGGAGGACGGCGGCCGGCTGGCCGACCTGTTCAGGCTCGACCACCTGGCCACCCGCATGCGCCGAAACTCCGAGAACCTCCTGGTCCTCGCCGGTCACGAGCCGACCCGCAGGCGGAGCCAGCCGGCCAAGCTCGTCGACGTCGTCCGCGCCTCCCTGTCGGAGGTCGAGGACTACGAGCGGGTCCAGGTCAAGGTGCACCGCACCATCTCGGTCGCGGGCAGCGCCGCCAACGACATCGTGCACCTGGTCGCCGAGCTGGTGGAGAACGCCCTGCAGTTCTCCCCCCGGGCCAGCCAGGTCGTGGTCTCCAGCAGCGTGATCGAGGGCGGCGGCGCGCTGCTCGCGGTGAGCGACCCGGGCATCGGCATGACCCACGAGGAACTCGTCGAGACGAACCGCCGGCTGGCGGACCCGCCCGTCGTCGACGTCTCGGTGTCACGGCGCATGGGCCTGTTCGTGGTCGGCCGCCTGGCGCTGCGCCACGGCATCCGGGTCCAGCTGCGCCCGCAGGAGGGCGGCGGTCTCGTCGCCATGGTCCTGTTCCCGCCGGGGCTCGTCGTCCAGGCGGTCCAGCCGGTCCAGACGCCCTCCTGGGGGGCCGAGCCGGCTCCCGCGCAGGACCTCTTCGCGCAGACGCCCGCGGGTCGACCGGCCGGTCGGCAGCCCTCGTACGGGCAGTCCCGGCCCGGGTTCGGACACACCCACCCCTCGTTCGAGCAGGGACAGTCCCCGTTCGGGTCGAATCCCTTCGGGCAGGCCTCGTTCGGGCAGGAGACATTCGGGCAGGAGGCGTTCGGTCAGGAGGCGTTCGGTCAGGAGGGGTTCGGGCAGACATCGGTGGACCCGCCCTCGTTCGGTTCCGCCCCGCCGTTCGGTGCCCCCCCGGCACCGGGTATTCCCTCCGGCCCGCCCGGCGGCCCGGCCAGGAGCGGCCCGCCGCTGCCCAAGCGACAGGTCAACGGCAACGGCAACGGCGCTCCCGTCTCCGACTTCTCCGCCTGGAGCCAGTCCTCGTACGAGGACACGGCGGTGGGGGCGATGCCCGCGGTGGGCGTCTCCCCGCTCGAGGCCGAGCAGGAGGAGTACCTGCCCATCTTCGCCTCGATCGAGTCGGCCTGGTTCCGCCGGGCGGAGGGGCCGGGCGAGCAGCCGGCCACGGGCGGATCCCCGGGACGGGCGTCATCCTCCGGATCGGAGGGCGAGCTCTCCGATCCGGAGGCGGCGTGGGGGGAGGAGCCGACACCCCCGACCGGCATGCCGGTCCGCGAGCCGGCTCGCGACACACCGCCGACGAGAGAGCAGGTGAGGGCGGTGGCGGCCGAGCCGGACAGCTGGAACACCCCCGCCGACGCCGGGTGGCGGGCCGCCCAGGCGGCGAGTGAGCCCGCGCTCGGCGGGGTGACCGCAGCGGGCCTGCCCAAGCGCACTCCCAAGGCGAATCTCGTCCCCGGTACGGCCGCGGCCGTACCGTCCAGCCCCGTGCCGCCCATGTCACCGGACAGGGTGCGCAGCCGTCTGTCCAGCTTCCAGCAAGGTGTACGGCGGGGCCGTGCCGAAGTAGTCGATACCACCACCAGGAGCCTGGTGGACAAGGAGGAGGGCTCGTGACGACCCTGAGTCATGAGGCACGCAGGTTCGACTGGCTGATCACCGAGTTCGTCCGCGGCACGCCAGGTGTCGCGCACGCGGTGTGCGTCTCCGCCGACGGGCTGAGGATCGCCAGTTCCGAGGGGTTTCCCCCCGACAGGGCCGACCAGCTCGCCGCCGTCGCGGCGGGCCTGCTCAGCCTGACGGTGGGCGCCTCCCGCGTGTTCGAGGGAGGCGCCGTCACCCAGACGGTGGTCGAGATGGAGCGCGGCCTGCTGCTGGTCATGGCGATCAGCGACGGCTCCGTGCTCGCCGTGCTGGCCTCTCCCGACTGTGACATGGGCCTGGTGGCGTACCAGATGACCCTGCTCGTCGACAGGGCCGGACAGGTGCTCACCCCGGCGCTCCGCGCCGAGCTGCAGTCCTCCCGGGGCCGGTGATGACCGCGCTCACGCCCGGTCTCCTCACGGGAGAGGCTCGTGCTCGGGATTGACGGAACCGGGGACGACGAGCCCCTGTTCCGTCCGTACGCCGTCACCGGCGGCAGGTCGGAGCCGCGCTTCCACATGGCGATGGAGGCGCTGGTCTCCTCCTCCTTCATCATGGAGGAGGACCTGGCTCTGCTCACCCCCGAGCAGGATGCGATCATCAGGCTCTGCCGTTCGTACCGGTCGGTCGCCGAGATCTCGGCTCTGCTGAAGGTGCCGCTCGGCGTGGCCCGCGTGCTGGTGGCGGATATGGTCGACGAGGGCTTCGTCCGCATCCACCAGCCGCATCTCAACGAGGGACAACCGGACCTCAACATGCTCGAAAGGGTTCTCAGTGGACTTCGCAGGCTCTAGCCAGGGTGGCCTGACGTCAACGAAGATCGTTGTCGCGGGTGGGTTCGGCGTCGGCAAGACCACGTTCGTGGGGGCGGTGTCGGAGATCGTGCCGCTGACCACGGAGGCGGTGATGACCGACGCCAGCGCCGGGATCGACGACCTGGGGCTGACTCCCCACAAGACCACCACCACGGTCGCGATGGACTTCGGCCGTCTCTCGCTGGACCGTGATCTGATCCTGTACCTGTTCGGTACGCCGGGTCAGCACCGGTTCTGGTTCATGTGGGACGACCTGGTCCGCGGCGCGATCGGCGCGGTGGTCCTGATCGACACCCGGCGGCTGGCCGACGGCTTCCCGGCGATCGACTACTTCGAGGAGGCCAAGCTCCCCTTCGTGGTCGGTGTCAACGGCTGGAACGGCGAGTTCCCGCACCACGAGGAGGAGGTGCGCGAGGCGCTGACGCTGGCCCCGCACATCCCCGTGGTGCGGACCGACGCCCGCTCCCGCGACTCGGTGAAGAGCACGCTGATCACCCTGGTCGAGCACGTGCTGCGGGTCCGCACGGCCTACGGCACGTCGGTGTAGCAACGCTTTCCCTCCGGGACGGGCCCGCGCTCCGCGGGCCCGTCCCGGACCGGGTTCCGGGCCGTCTCCGGAGCGGGACGCGGTCCGGTGTCCGGTTCGCGCCGTGCCGGCCGGCGGAACGCGACCCGGGAACCCGTCAGTCCGGGATCCACTCCTTCCAGGTGATCCTGTTCGCGTTGATCCACTTCTGGGCCGCCTCGGCGGGGTCGAGGCCGTTGTCGACGATGTCGTTCGCCACCGCGTTCTGCTGCTCGTTCGTCCAGGAGAAGTTCCGCACCAGCTCGTAGGCCCTGCCCCCGGTGTCGGCGAACCGCCTGCTCACGATCTTGTCGAGCAGGTAGGGCGGGTAGTCGCACCGCACCTTGGCCGGGTCGGCGTCGCAGCCGATCGCGTACGGCGGAAGGTCGACCTTCGCCAGCTTGATCTGGGTGAAGAGCCACTGCGGCTCGTAGAAGTGCATCAGCAGCGGGGTCCGGTCGCGGGTCGCCTGTCTCGCGGCGTCGATCAGCGCTTTCTCGCTGCCCGCGTGGACGACCCGGTAGTCGAGGCCGAGATTGCGGACCAGGGCCTCGTCGTTGGTGACGTACGAGGGGTCCCCGTTGAGAAGCTGACCTAAATTACCTGATTTATCCGTTTTGAAGAGGTGGGCGTACCTGTTGAGCTGCCGCCAGTCGGTGATCCCGGGATACTCGTCCACCATCCACCGGGGCACGTACCAGCCGATGACCCCCCTGGTGCCGCTCCTTCCCGCGGAGACCGCGACCTTCTTCTCCTCGATGTAGGTCCGCTTCAGCGCCTCCCGCCCCCAATTCTCCACGATCACGTCCACCGTGCCCTTCTCGAGGCCCTCCCAGGACTCGGACGGGGTGAGTC
The DNA here is from genome assembly GCF_051918945.1 of Streptosporangium sp. LJ11. Taxonomy (NCBI): domain Bacteria; kingdom Bacillati; phylum Actinomycetota; class Actinomycetes; order Streptosporangiales; family Streptosporangiaceae; genus Streptosporangium; species Streptosporangium sp. LJ11. The sequence continues at coordinate 105,862 of NZ_JBPXMB010000023.1, read as the reverse complement.
TCACGGTCTGCGCCCGGTGGCCGAGCTCCTGGGCGAGCAGGCGGCCGATGACGGCGGCGCCGGCCTCGTAGCCCGCCCCTTCGTGGAGGGCGATCCTCACGGTCCCGCCGCCGGAGGCCGGGGGAGCCGGTGCGTCCTGGCCGGTGCACGCGGCGAGGGAGACGAGTAACGCGGTGGCCGCGCCGAGCGCCAGGAGGCGGCGGGGGAGGGGGAGCCGGGGGAGGGACAGGGCGCGGGCGGTCGGGCGGGAGCCGCGAACCTGGCTCGCGACGTCGCCGGGTGTGGCCACGGTCTCCTCCAGGGCTCGCCGCCCGGATTCGGCGGGCCGGGGGCGCGGTGCGGGCTACGGATGTAGGGGGTCAAGATATGGCGTAAATATGGCGAATCACAATTTGTGATTCCCCGGCGGCTGACGCGCCCCCGTGGCGGGCTCTCGCGGCCGCAGAATGGAACGATGCAAACGGTCATAAAGGTCGAGAAGTACCTAATGAGGGTATTCGGGGGGCCGGAAACAGGGTTCCAGCCATAGCTGGAGCCCCGGGTTCGGTCCCTGTCTCGCCGGGAACACCGCATTTACCGAGCTGCGTTCGCTTGGCCCCACGGGTTGATATGTGCTCGAATTGCCGGGGACCATGGGAAATTCGGCCAGAGGTTCATCCACCGAGAGGGCAGCGTTCGGTGAGTCCACACGAGATCCACGACGCGGGCAGTCGCCTGCGCCCGCGGAACTGGCGGGTACGCCGGCGCCTTGTCGCGCTCGTTCTGGTGCCCACGATCGCCGCGGTGCTGCTCGGCGGTGTCCAGGTGTTCGCCTCGATGCGCGCCGCGGGAGATTACCAGCGGGTCAACGACCTCGCCCGGCTCTCCGCCCACATCGGCACGCTCACCCACGAACTGGCCGAGGAACGCGACCACACCGCCTGGTTCATCGCCCTCGGCCGTCCGGAGAGCGGCGTGAAGAACGTGCGGGCCCAGATGGACCTGGTCGACGGTTCCGCGGCGCGCGTCCGCGAGAGCGGCTCCCTGCTCGGTGAGGAGGTGAGCGGCCGTACCAGGGACGAGGTCGAGAGCGCGATCACCCGGCTGGACGACCTCTTCCCGCTGCGCGAGCAGGCGCTGAGGTCGACGCTGCTGCCCGACGCGGCCATCGCCGCCTACTCCCTGCTCATCGCCGACCTGCTCTCCCTGTACGACGAGCTCGGCAAGGGCAGCGCCGACGACGTCCTGTTCGGCCAGGCGATCACCCTGGACGCGCTCGCCCGCGCCAAGGAGGCCATCTCCTTCCAGCGGGCGCTGCTGACGGTGGTGCTCGTGGCGGGCCGGTTCGAGCAGGGACAGATGGAGCAGTTCCTCGGCGCGCTCTCCACCGAGCGCAACGAGCGCAGGACCTTCGCCGCCGAGGCCGGGAGCCGGGACCGCCGCCTCTTCGACGAGACCGTCAACGGCCGCACCGCCGAACGCGCCGAGCTCCTGCGCGAGCTGGTCCTGCTCCGCGCGGCCTCCGGCGCCCCGCTGAGGGGCCTGACCCTGGAGCGGAAGGACGACGCCAAGGAGTGGTACGACGCGGTCACCGTCACCATCGGCCACATGCGCGAGGTCGAGGAGCGGCACGCCCGGGACATCGTCGCGCGCAGCCAGCGGCTCGGCGACACCGAGCAGAGCCACGCCCTGATGGTCGCCGCGGCCGTCGCCGCCCTGCTCGCGCTCGTGCTGGCGATCACCGTCGGGGTGGCGCGCTCGCTGGTGGTGCCGCTGAGACGGCTGCGCAGGGAGGCGCTGGAAGTCGCGGGGGAGCGGCTGCCCGCGTACGTCCAGCGGGTCCGCGAGTCGCGCGAAGGGGAGACCGCCGCCGACGTGCCGCCGATCGGGGTGCTGTCGCGCGACGAGATCGGCGAGGTCGCCAGGGCGTTCGACGAGGTCCACCGGGAGGCCGTGCGGCTGGCGGGCGAGGAGGCCAGGCTGCGCGCCACCGTGAACGCGATGTTCGTCAACCTCTCGCGGCGGAGCCAGAGCCTGGTGGAACGCCAGCTCACCCTGGTCGAGCGGCTGGAGCGCGGCGAGCGCGACGACCAGCGGCTGGCGGACCTGTTCAAGCTCGACCACCTCGCCACCCGCATGCGCCGCAACAGCGAGAACCTGCTCGTCCTCGCGGGGCAGGAGGTGGCGCGGCGCTGGAGGCAGCCGGTCGAGCTGATGGACGTGGTCAGGGCCGCGCTGTCGGAGGTGGAGAACTACGAGCGGGTGACGAACCGGGTCCAGTCGGAGGTCGCCGTCGTGGGCCCCGCGGTGAGCGACGTGGTCCACCTGCTCGCCGAGCTGGTCGAGAACGCCGTCTCGTTCTCCCAGCCTGACACGAGGGTCACGGTGTCCAGCAGCCGGGTCGACGACGGCGGTGTGATGGTCTCGGTGACCGACAAGGGCATCGGCATGACGCTCGACGAGCTCTCCCAGGTCAACCGGCGGCTGGCCAACCCGCAGGCCGCCGACGCCTCGATCGCCCGCCACATGGGCCTGTTCGTCGTCAGCCGCCTCGCGCTCAAGCACGGCATCCGTGTCCAGCTCCGCCCCCAGGACGCCGGCCTGACCGCGATGATCATGATTCCCGAGTCGCTCCTCGTCCTGCCGCCCATCGTGGGCCTGCCGACCGGCTACCCGCGGCCCGCGACGGCCTTCCCGGGTACGCCGGCGGGTGTGGCGGGTCTTCCCGCGGGTGTGGTCGGCTTCTCCGTGGAGGCGGACGGTTCCACGTTCCCCGGTGACGCGGGCGGTTCGCCCGTTCCGCCGTTCCCGCACACCCCGGACGACGACGAGGACGATCCGGCCGCTCCGGTCCCGCAGGTTCCCGGTGTCGCGGGCCCGCCGTCGCGGGTTCCGCTGCTCGCGGCGCCCACGGCCGCGCAGGCGCCTCCCGCGGCGAGGCCGGCGCTGCCCTCGCGGACCAGGCCGGAGGAGGCCGCGCGGAGCGTGTGGAGCCCGCCCGCGGAGCGGATCCGCCCCCCGGGGGAGCGAGGGGAGTTCCCGCAGCCGCCCCGCGGCCCGTTCGGCCGCCCTCCCGGTCCGCTCGACGGCTCGCCCGGTTTCCTCGACGGCCTTCCCGCGGTGGACGAGGCCGGTGAGGGGATCCCGGCGGAGCGGGAGGACGACTTCCTGCCGATCTTCGCCGCGGTCGAGTCCGGCTGGTTCCGGACCGCCGCCTCCCCCCGCGATCCCGGTGCGCGGACGGCCCGCCCCGAGGCGGGTGCCGCTTCCGGCGACTCCTCCGGTCCCGTTTCCGAGGACTCCGTTTCCGAGGGTTCTGTTTCTGAGGACTCCGTTTCTGAGGGCGTTTCTGAGGGCTTCGGTGACCCCGCCTCCGAGGAACCCCGGGCCGAGCCCGAGCCGTGGACCTCGCCCGGTGACCTCGGCTGGCAGGCCGCGCAGGTGGCGAGCGCTCCCGTGCTCGGTGGTACGACCGAGGCCGGCCTGCCCAGGCGCACTCCCCGGGCCAACCTGGTCCCCGGCTCGGTCACGCCGCCCGTGCGGTCCGAGCAGTCCCCGGCGCCGGCGCCGGCGCCGGCCAGGCCCGCCCTCTCGCCCGAGCGGGTGCGCAGCCGCATGGCGAGCTTCCAGGAGGGCGTGCGCAAGGCCCGCAACGAGCTTCCGAAGCAGGAGGAATAGCGTGCGGACCGGCAACCGGGACCACGGGCGCGAGCTTCGCGACGGTCACGCCTCCCCTCAGCAGGAGCGGTGGGACGAGCGGTGGGACGACACGCCCCGGTACGGCCTCCGGGCCGAGCCCGGGGGACACGGATGGCCCGCGGCGCCGCCCGCGCACGGTGCCGGGGCCGAGCCGCCGGGATACGGCTCCCCGGAGGAGCCGCCCGGGTTCGGAACCCGGCGGGACGGGCGCCTCGGGTACGAGCCGGAGCACGACGAGCCGGCCGAGGAGGAGAGCGCGCTGGTCCGGATGTACGCCGTGACCGGGGGACGGGTCGTGCCGAGTTCGAAGCTCGCCATGGAGGCGCTGGTCTCGACCACGACCACGACCCCGCTCGGCCTGTCCTACACCCGGGAATACCGCTTCATCAGCGATCTGTGCCGCAGCATCCGCTCGATCGCGGAGATATCCGCTCTCCTGGGTGTCCCCCTCGGCGTCACCCGCGTCCTGGTCTCCGACATGGAGTCCGAGGGCCTGGTGCGGATCCACCATCCCCGGGTCACCGCGGCGGGTCCCGGGCCCGACCTGCTCGAACGCGTCCTCAACCACCTCAGGGGCTGAGGTCCCGCCGGGACGGCCTCGGGGCGGGGGAGCCCGAGACGGTTTCGCGCGAGGGCGGGGCGGGGAGCCCGCGTCAGTTTCCCGCGAGCCACCAGCGGGCGGCGACGAGCTCGGCCACCAGGGTCTCGGTCAGCAGCGCCACGTCGGGGTCGTCGTCGTGGCGGTAGCGGACGGAGGCCCTGGCGCCGGGAAGCTCGCCGCCGACGGCCAGGACGGTGGAGCCGCGCTGCCCGATCCAGTCCATGGCCTGCTCGTCGTAGCGGGAGCCGGGGAAGAGGATGGCGCGGTAGTCGAGGGTCTTGGTGAGATAGACGTCCACGTGGGCCCAGTCGCCGGTCTCGCACGCGTCGGCCGCCCTGCGGGGGCCCTCCCTGAACATCAGCGCCGACTGCTCGGCCGAGGACAGGTGCTCGGCGGGAGCGATCGTGTAGACGCCGTGCGGGCCGTCGAGCAGCGCCGCCGCCGGTTCCAGCCACTCGTCGCGGCGGTCGAGCAGGTCGGCGGTGGCCTCGGCCGTACGGCGGAGCAGCTCGGGCACGTCCCGGCCGAAACCGCCGGGTTCGTCCCCGGCCGGGACACGCCCGCCCCAGCCGGGGACGGTCAGATGGCCGCCGAGTGCCAGGAGCAGGGCGAGGGTGTGCTGGAAGGTCCGGCAGGAGACGCCGCCGCGCTCCTCGCCCGCCACCATCGGGACCACCAGGTCGGCGCCCTCGGTGACGGCCGAGTCCGGGTTGTTGGTCAGCGCGAGGACGAAGGACCGGCCCCGGTGGCGGGCCACCGCGTCCAGGGTCTCCCGGCTGCCGCCGGTGGCGGAGATGGCGACCACCAGGGTGTCCGGGGCCGGCGGGTAGGACAGGGCCGCGGAGGCGTACTCGGCCACCGCGTCCACCCCCGCGGCCCGCAGGCGCAGCGCGGCCACCCGGGCGGCGTAGCGGGAGCTGCCCATGCCGAGGAGGAGCACCCGCCGGATCCCCGAGGGGATCCCCGCGAAGGGGTCGCCCGCCTCCAGGGCGTCGGCCAGGGCGGCCAGCGCGGCGGGCTTGGCCTCCAGATCGGCGAGGTACAGCTCGGGGATCACGGTCTCTCCTCCATCGAGGTCGTCGGGTTCTTCGGATTCGTCGGGTTCATCGGTATCGGGACCGCAGCACGCCCATCGGGGCGTAGCGCCAGCGGGGCAGGTGCCTGGCCGCGTAGACGAGCTCGCGGCACTCCTGCTCGATCTCGAACGGGAGCAGCAGGGAACGGTCCAGGAGCGCGGCGTGACCCCGTTCGGCCAGCCGCCCGAGGTAGGCCGACTCCAGGGTGGCGCGGGCCGCGGCGGACCAGCCGGCGATCACCTCGGGGTCGGCGTCGCGGCGCCTGATCGCGACCTGGCCGACGTGTTCGAGGCTCGTGGTGAGCTGGGCGAGGTCACGGGCCGCGGGCTGGAAGGGGTCGGCGTCCGCGACGGTCGGGTTGCCGTCGAAGTCGATCACCGCGTAGCCGTCCCGCCAGCGGAGGATCTGGCCGACGTGCAGGTCCCCGTGGATGCGGATCAGCGGGGTGGCCCCCGCGGAGGCGAGGGGCGCCAGCTCGGCGCGGAGCGCGCCGGCGCGCTCCGCGAGCCAGTCGCCGTCCTCGCCGCCGGTCAGCGCCAGTGCCTCCTCCAGCGCCTCGCCCGCCCGGAGCGACCACGGGCTCTCTCCCGCCCGTACGGCGTCCGCGCGTCCCACGGGGTCGGGGAAGGTCGCGGACGGGGTCGCCATCGCCGCGTGCAGGTCGGCGGCGAGGACGCCCAGGTCGGCGGCGAAGGAGGTGCCACCGGAGACGGCCTCGTCCACGCACCACTCCCAGCCGTCCGCGGCGCCGGGCAGGTACGCGGTGACGAGGGCGATCAGCAGCTCGGAGCCGTCGTCGGCGCGCCGGGAGACGGACACGTACGGCGTGGCGGTCGCGGTGAAGCCGACCGACGCCAGGTGCGCGAACATGTCGGGCGCGGGCTGGGGGAACGGCGCGGGCGGGGTGAGCCATTTCACGACGACCCTCTCGCCGACGACCACCGAGTGGTTGGTCTGGTCGACCTCGAACCCTCGTTCGGGGCCTCGGACGCCCTCGCCGGTCGATGACAATTGAGTGTCGATTGAGAAAAGAGTAGTGATCGGCACGGGAAGCGGATGGAATCGGCGGACGTCGAATGGCGCCGGGACCTCGCAGGTCAGAGCCGCGAGGAGCTCACTGGTCCGCCCGTCGCCGGCCCGGGGAACCGTGTCGAGCCGGTCCCAGATTGAAGCAGGATTTAACAAACGGACCAGACTTTCCAGGGGTGATGTCGGGGGAAGTCTTGCTCAAGTTAATGTTGACTGCAACACTCCTGCTTTGGTCTGCCGTGTCCCCAACGGCCGGTCTACCCCAATTACACTGAATTCTGAAGGAGTAGCGGCCGTGTCCCGCACCCGGTACACCCGTCGTCTTCCGGTCGCCGCCCTGGTCGCCGGTCTCGCGCTCGCAGTCTCGGCCTGCGGCGGTGAGGCCGCGGACACCGCCGCCGCGCCCGCCGCCAGTGCCTCGTCGGCGCAGCTCAACCCCAACGCCGACCTCTCCAAGCAGAGCGTCACGATCTCCGTCTGGGCCGGTTACACGCCCGAGGACCTGCCCCAGCGGATCAAGGACAACCTCAAGACCACCCTCAAGGTGACGGAGCACGCCACCAACGAGGACATCATGGCGAAGCTCACCGCCGGCACCGACACCGGTCTCGACGTGGCCTTCGTCTCCGGCCAGTACGCCCAGGCCCTCAACGAGGCCGGGCTGCTGGAGCCGATCCACCCCGAGCTGATCCCGAACCTCGCGAACCTCTACCCCGAGGCCAAGGAGCTGTCCTACGACAAGGGCAACGTCTTCTCGGTCCCCTACACCTGGGGCACCACGGGCATCTGCTACCGGACCGACCTGGTGAAGACCGCGCCGACGAGTTGGAACGATATTCTCGACCCGCCGGCCGAGGCGCTCAAGAAGGTCACCATGATGACCACCGAGCGCTGGCTGGCCCTTCCCGCCATCAAGGCCCTCGGCTACTCGGTCAACACCAAGAGCGACGAGGAGATCGCCAAGGTCAAGGAGAAGCTTCTCGAGGCCAAGCCGAAGCTGCTCGGCTACGACGACACCACCTTCGGCGAGAAGCTGAAGACGGGCGAGGCCGTGATGGTCGAGGCGTGGGACGGCTGGTGCCCGACCACCGAGAAGAACATCAAGTTCGTGATCCCGAAGGAGGGCAGCGACCTGTGGGTGGACACCATGGTCGTGCTGAAGTCCTCCAAGAACAAGGAGGCGGGGCACGCCTTCATCAACTACATCCTGGACCCGAAGGTCCACGGCTGGGCCGCGGAGAACATCCTCTACAAGGTCCCGAACAAGGCCGCGATGGACGCGATGGACGCCAAGCTCAAGGCCGACAACGCCCCGCTGCAGATGACGCCGTCCGACCTGCTCAAGGGTGAGTCGATCATCGACCTGGGCGAGGACTCGGTCAAGTTCACCCAGCTCGCGACCGAGGTCTCGGCGAAGCAGTGACACGTTCCACCGTCGTTTCCGGCGCGTCCGCGAGATCGCGGGCGCGCCGGTCGCGTGCCCTGGGAAGGCTCGTCTTCCTGGGGCCCGGTCTGACCTACCTGCTCGTCCTCCTGCTGGTACCGCTCGCCCTGCTGCTCAGCTTCACGGTGTTCCGCAGGGGCCGGTTCGGCGGGGTGGTCTACGAGGTCACGGGCAAGAACTTCGCCCGGTTGCTCGACCCGCTCTATCTGGACGTCGTGCTCGGCTCGCTGAAACTGGCCACGATCGCCACGCTGATCGCCCTGCTGGTCGGCTATCCGACGGCCTACCTGATCGCCCAGCTCCCGCGGAAGTGGAAGACGATCGCCCTGGTGGCGATCGTGCTGCCGTTCTGGACCAACTTCCTGGTCCGCATCTACGCCTGGATCATCCTGCTGAGCGGCCCCGGCCTGGTCAACAGCACCCTGCTGGACCTGGGGCTGATCGACAAGCCGCTCGAGCTGCTCTACAACCAGGGCACCATCGTCACCGGCCTGGTCTACTCGTACCTGCCGCTGATGGTCCTGCCGCTGTACGCGGCGATCGAGAAGCTCGACCCGCAGCTGCGCGAGGCCTCGGCCAACCTCGGCGCCTCGCCGGTCCGCACGTTCGCGTCGGTGACGCTGCCGCTCACCCTGCCGGGCGTGCTCACCGGCTGCCTGTTCGTCTTCGTGCCGAGCTTCGGCAACTTCATCATCCCCGAACTGCTCGGCGGCGGCCGTTCCATCATGGTCGGCAACCTGATCAGGGACCAGTTCCTCAAGGCGCGCGACTGGCCGTTCGGATCCACCCTCGCGCTGGCGCTGATCGCCGTGCTGATCGTCCTGCTGCTCCTGCAGGCCTGGAGTGCCCGACGTGCGTAGATCACGCCTGCTGTACGTCCCCTTCTGGGTGACCTACGTCTTCCTCTACACGCCGATCGCCGTGCTCGTCGTGATGTCGTTCAACGCCGGCGAGTCCCCCTACGTCTACGAGGGCTTCAGCCTGGACTGGTACGGCGTCCTCGCCCAGAACGCCAAGATCCGCGAGGGACTGGTCAACACCCTCGTCGTGGCCGCGGGCTCCACCGTGCTGGCCACGGTGCTCGGCACCCTGCTGGCGGTGGGCCTGGCCCGGCACACCAGGTCGCGGACGCTGGACGCGCTGGGCGTGCTGCCCGCGGTCCTGCCCGACCTGGTGCTGGCCATCGGGCTGCTGGTGTTCTACGCCACGATCAAGTCGACCCTCGGGCTGCACTCGGTGCTGCTGGCCCACACGGTGTTCGGCATGGCGTTCGTGACCGCGGTGGTGCGCACCCGGCTCGCGGGAGCCGACACCTCCCTGGAGGAGGCGTCCAGGGACCTGGGGGCGACGCCGTTCACCACGTTCCTGCGGATCACGCTGCCGCAGCTGGCGCCGGGCATCACGGCGGGCGCGCTGCTGGCGTTCACCCTCTCGATCGACGAGTTCGTCATCGCGTACTTCACGGCCGCGCCCACCACGCCGACCCTGCCCATCGTCATCTACTCAATGGTCCGCTTCGGGGTCACCCCCGAGATCAACGCGCTGGCCACGCTGCTGCTGCTGGTGAGCTTCACCGCGGTGATCGTGACCCAGCGGATGACCCGACTGACGGAGTCGCTGTCCTAATGCTGAAGATCACAGGTGTCAGCCGCCGGTTCGGCGACGTCACGGCGCTGTCGGACGTCTCCCTGGAGATCCGGCAGGGCGAGTTCTTCGCGCTGCTCGGCCCCAGCGGCTGCGGCAAGACGACGCTCCTGCGGATCCTGGCGGGCTTCGAGTCACCCGACGAGGGCTCCGTCACGCTCGACGGCGACGACCTGCTCGGCCAGGCCGCCCACCGCCGCCCGGTCAACCTGATGTTCCAGTCGTACGCCCTGTTCCCGCACATGACCGTGGCGAAGAACGTCGCGTACGGCCTGGAGCGGGAGAGGCTGGGCCGGGCGGAGATCCGCCGCCGGGTCGGCGAGGTGCTGGAGAAGGTCGGGCTGGACGCCATGGCCGGGCGCAGGCCGCAGCAGCTCTCCGGCGGCCAGCGGCAGCGGGTCGCGCTGGCCCGCGCGATCGTGAAGCGGCCGCGCCTGCTGCTGCTCGACGAGCCGCTGTCCGCGCTGGACAAGAAGGTGCGCGCGGAGATGCAGCTGGAGCTCAAGCGGCTGCAGAACGAGGTCGGCATCACCTTCGTCGTGGTCACCCACGACCAGGAGGAGGCCATGTCGCTCGCCGACAGGATCGCGGTCTTCAACGCGGGCTCGGTCGAGCAGGTCGACGCCCCGGTGGAGCTGTACGAGCGCCCGAGCACCCCGTTCGTCGCCGGCTTCGTGGGGGCCAACAACATCTTCCCCGGCAGGGCCTGCTCGGTCGGCCTGGCCGGCGACGGGCTCGGCGTGCTTCCCGGCGTCTCGAACCTGCCCGACGGCACGCCCGCGCTGCTCGCCGTACGGCCGGAGCGGCTCAGGCTCGGGACCGAGGGGGTGCTGCGCGGCGAGGTCGTCGACGTGAGCTTCTTCGGCGGCGTCTCGCACGTGTCGGTCCAGGTGAGCGGGCGCCCCACGCCCGTCCTGGTGGCCACCCCCGGGGCCACGCAGGTGCGTGCAGGCTCCCCCGTCGCGCTCGACTGGGCGGACGGGGACGGAGTGCTGATCCCTCAATGAGAAGACTTGAGCGGGTTGTTCGTCGCGGTCCTGGCGTAGTCGAGGATGAGCTCCGCCGCCTCCTGCGTGCCGATCACCGGATGGCGGGCCGTTATGCGGTAGCCGTACGCGTCCTCGAGCGCGACGAGGTTGCGGGCGATGGGCAGCGAGTCGCCGGACAGCCTGAAGGTCTCCAGGGCGGCCCCGGTGTCGAGGATGCTCTGGTAGAGCGAGACCTGGCGGTCGTAGAGCGTGGTCAGCAGGAGCGCGTACATCCTGTTGCGGGCCGCGGCGCCGCCGAGCTCGTTGAGCAGCCGGACGTCCGGGTCGTCCGGGCCGTGCGGCAGTCCCGAGCGGATGGTCACGACGAGTTTCTCCGCGGGGTCGCGCATGCCGCTGATCCGCTTGAGCCTCTGCTCGTAGAAGCGCTCCATCCCGGCGTGGTGGGCGTCGACCAGCAACTCGCTGAGGCGCGGGTAGTGGTAGAGGACCGCTCCGGAGGTCAGACCGGCCTCCTCGGCGACGTGGTTGAGGTGCACCCCCTCGGTGCCGTGCCGGACGATCGCCCGGTGTGCGGCCGCGATGAGATCCAGGCGCCGGTCCGCCCGTCCCTTGCGCGTCATATTCCCCCGCTCGTTGAAAACCACGCTCTGTGCCGGGGTCCATAGTGGCCCTTTCCCGGCGTTTTTACCAGCCAAGAATTGAACCATTCTTCAAAAGCCGCAACCCCCTAGACGCAAGGAGGCGTGATGTCTCTCACGATCCTGTTCATGCCGGAGAGTGCCTACGGGCCGACGAACAACTGCATCGGCATCGGTGACATTCTTCGTAAGCGCGGACATCGAGTCGTTTTCGCAGCTGAGGCCTCCTGGAAGGGGAAATTGGCGGCTCTCGGATTCGAGGAGGACCTGGTCGATCTCGCGCCGCCGTCCGAGGAGGAGCAGGACGCCGGGCAGTTCTGGAAGGACTTCATCAGGGACACCGCGCCCGAATACCGGAAGTCGACCCTGGAGCAGCTGGAGACGGTCACCAAGCCGATCTGGGACGCGCTTATCGACGGCGCCAAGTACTGCGAGCCTCAGCTGAAGGCGATTATCGAGCGCGTCCAGCCGGACGTCATCGTCGAGGACAACGTCATCACCTTCCCGGCGCTGCTGACGGCGGGCAAGCCGTTCGTGCGGATCGTGTCCTGCAACCCGCTGGAGGTGCGCGGCGAGGGCGTCGCGCCGGTCTTCTCCGGGCTGCCCGCCGACGACCGCTCCGAGTGGGACGCCTTCAACGCCGAGTACGACCGCACCCACCGCGAGATCTGGACCGCCTTCAACGAGTGGGTCGTCGAGCAGGGCGCCCGCCCGCTGCCGGACCTGGACTTCATCCACGAGGGCGACCTCAACCTGTACGTCTTCCCGGAGATCGCCGACTACACCGACGCCCGGCCGCTGGGCGACTCCTGGCACCGCCTGGACTCCTCGGTGCGCGAGACGGAGGGCGGCTTCGAGCTCCCCGCGTCGCTGGCCGGGCAGGAGGGGCCGCTGGTCTACTTCTCGCTGGGCTCGCTCGGCTCGGCGGACGTCGCCCTCATGCAGCGGGTCATCGACGTGCTGGCCACGACCCCGTACCGCTTCATCGTCTCCATGGGGCCGCTGCACGAGGAGATCAAGCTGGCCGGCAACATGTGGGGCGCCGAGTTCGTGCCGCAGACCAAGATCATCCCGTTGGTCGACCTGGTCATCACGCACGGCGGCAACAACACCACCACCGAGGCGCTGCACTTCGGCAAGCCGATGATCCTGCTGCCCCTGTTCTGGGACCAGTACGACAACGCGCAGCGCGTCCACGAGCTCGGCTACGGTGTGCGCCTGGCCACCTACACCTTCTCCGACGAGGAGCTGACCGGTGCGCTGGAGCGGCTCCTGGGCGACACCGCGCTCCGCGAGCGCCTGGCCGCCGCGGGCGAGGAGATCCGCGGCCGGGACGGCCTGCGCAGGGCGGCCGACCTGATCGAGCGGGCCGGCGCCTGACGGCTCCCCGCATCACCACGACGAGGGAAGTTCCATGGGCAAGTTGATCAATCCGGCGACCGGCGACCTGCTGCGGGAGGTGGCCGACACCCCGATCGAGGAGGTGGCCGCCGCCGTGCGGCGGGCCCGCGCGGCGTTCGAGGAGTGGAGCACGGCGACCCCGGCCGAACGGTCCAGGGTGCTGCTGCGCTTCGCCGACCTCGTCGAGGGCGACGCCGGGGAGCTCACCCGGCTGGAGGTCATCGAGACCGGCAAGCCCGCCGCGGTCTTCCGCGACGGCGAACTGCCGTTCGCGGCCGACAACCTCCGCTTCTTCGCCGGTGCGGCCCGCTCGCTGGACGGCACCGGCGCGGGGGTGCTCAGCTCCGGCTACACCTCGGTGCTGGTACGCCGCCCGGTCGGGGTCGTGGGATCGATCGCCCCCTGGAACTTCCCCCTGGTCATGGCGGTGTGGAAGATCGGCCCCGCGCTGGCGGCCGGGAACGCGGTGGTCATCAAGCCCGCCCCGCAGACGCCGGGCACCACGCTCAGGATGGCGGAGCTGTTCGCCCGCGCCGGCGCGCCCGACGGCCTGCTCCAGGTCGTCCTGGGCGACGCCGAGGTGGGCGAGGCCCTCGTCGCCGACCCGGGCGTCGACATGGTGAGCGTCACGGGCTCCACCGCGACCGGCCGCGCCGTCATGCGCGGTGCCACCGGCTCGCTGAAGCGGGTCCACCTGGAACTCGGCGGCAAGGCCCCGGCGCTGGTCTTCGGCGACGCGGACCTGTCGGAGATGGCGAGGGGCGTCGCGATGGGCGCCACCTACAACACCGGCCAGGACTGCACGGCCGCGACCCGCGTCTACATCTCCCGCGACGTGTACGACGAGGCCGTCGAGGCGCTCCACGCGACGCTGGCCCAGATCACGGTGGGCGACCCCTGGGACCCGGCCACCGACATCGGCCCGCTGATCTCCGCCGGGCACCGCGACCGCGTGCACGGCTTCGTCGAGCGCGCCGTCGCCGCGGGCGCCTCCGTGCTGCACGGCGGTGTCCCGCTCGAGGGGCCCGGGTTCTACTATCCGCCCACCCTGGTTTCCGGCGCCGCGCAGAACAGTGAGATCGTTCAGGGTGAGCTTTTCGGTCCGGTCCTCGTGGCCCTGCCCTTCGACGGTGAGGACGAGGCGGTACGGCTGGCCAACGACACCCCCTACGGCCTGGCCTCCTCGGTCTGGTCCAGGGACGTGGCGAGGGCACTGCGCGTCTCGCACCGGCTCGACGTGGGCGTGACCTGGGTGAACGACCATCTGCCCATCGCGTCCGAGGCGCCGCACGGCGGGGTCAAGGGAAGTGGCTTCGGCAAGGACATGAGTCAGGAGGCGGTTCAGGAATACTCTGTGACCCGCCATCTGATGATCAAGCACCAGGCTCCGGAGGTGAGGGATTCCTTCCGGCCCGCCTGAAAACTTTGATGCCATATGTCCCCTTTAAGGGGATATGTCGGCACTTACTCCATTCGAAGTGACATAAAGGATGTGCTCAAATTGCTTCCGCCGCTTCCAAATCCGGCGAGGGGTTACGTAGGCCAGTGATGACACAAGACCGCCGGAGCCACCGCGCGTCAGGGGTGGGCAGTCGACTCCTGCCGGCGAACTGGCGTGTGCGTCCCCGTCTGGTCGCGCTGATCCTGCTCCCGACCGCCGCGGCCGTGCTCCTCACCGGCCTCCAGCTCACCACGGCCCTGTCCACGGCCAACGAGTACCGCCGGATGAGCGAGGTCGCCGCGCTGGTCGAGTCGCTCGGCACCCTCTCCCACGAGATGGCCGAGGAGCGCGACCTCACCGCCTGGTCCATCGCCGCCAAGACCCGCACCAACCTGGGCAGGGTCAGGGAACAGCGCGCGGTGGTCGACCGGAGCAGGGAGCAGACGCTGGCCGCCATGGACACCCTCGACGCGTCGCAGGCCGCCCGCGTCCGTACCGAGGTCGCCCAGATCCGCCGCTGGCTCAACGGGCTCCCCGGCCTGCGCAGGCTGATGACCGAGGGAAGCGTGCTCCCCCGAGCGGCCCTCGGCATGTACACGCGGATGATCACCGACTTCATCACCCTCCACGACGACCTGGGCCGCAGCGGCGGCGACGAGCGCCTCATCGGAGACGCGCTCGCGCTGGGCGCGCTGACCCGGGCCAAGGAGCAGGTCGCCAGGCAGCGCGGCACCCTCCTGGTCAGCTTCCTGGACCGCAAGTTCGACTTCGACGACCCCGCCGACCTCCTCGGCGCGTACCGGAGCCAGCAGAGCGAGGAGAACGCCTTCCGGGCCACCGCCTCCGCCTCCGACATCAAGGGTTTCCGCGACGCGGTCACCGGCCCCAAGGTCGACCAGGCCGACTCCGTGCGTGCCCTCGTCATGTCCCTCATGCGCGAGAACAAGCCGCTGGAGCGGATGGCCGGCCGCACCTGGCCCGCGAGCGCCAACACCTGGTACGGCGCCTCCACCTCGATCGTGGAGGGCATGCGGACCCTCGAGCGCCGCCTGGCGTCCGCGGTCGTCGCCCGCAGCCAGGAGATGGAGAGCGCCGAGCAGCGCAGCGCCGTGATCTCCGGCGCCTCGATCCTGGTCCTGCTGGTACTGATCCTGCTCATCACCGCCTGGGTGGCCGGCACGCTCGTCCGGCCGCTGCGCAGGCTGCGCAGCGAGGCGCTCGAGGTGGCCGACACCCGGCTGCCCGAGACCGTCCGGGTGCTGCGGGAGTCCGGCGACCACGCCCCGAACGTCGAGGTGCCCTCCATCGGAGTGGCCTCCCGCGACGAGATCGGGGAAGTGGCCCGGGCCTTCGACGAGGTCCACCGCGAGGCCATCCGGCTCGCCGGTGACGAGGCCCGCCTGCGCAGCAACATCAACGCGATGTTCGTCAACCTCTCCCGCCGCACCCAGTCGCTGGTGGAACGGCAGATCGACCTCATCGACGACCTCGAGCAGGGCGAGCAGGACGAGGGCCGGCTGGGCAGCCTCTTCAAGCTGGACCACCTGGCCACCCGCATGCGCCGCAACTCCGAGAACCTCCTGGTCCTCGCCGGCCAGGAGCAGAGCCGCCGGTGGAGTGAGCCGGTCCCGCTCAGCGACGTCGTCCGCGCCTCGCTGTCGGAGGTCGAGAACTACGAGAGGGTCAACCTCCGGATCGAGTCGGGTATCTCGATCATCGGTCAGGCCGTCAACGACATCGTCCACCTGGTCGCGGAGCTCGTCGAGAACGCGATCTTCTTCTCGCCGCAGGACACCAAGATCACGGTGACCAGCAACGGCAACGAGATGGGCGCCGTCATCCTGGCGGTCACCGACTCCGGCATCGGGATGAGCGACGAGGAACTGGCCGAGGCCAACCGCCGCCTGGCCGAGCCCCCCGCGGTGGACCTGTCGGTCTCCCGCCGGATGGGCCTGTTCGTGGTCGGCCGCCTGGCCATGCGCCACGGCATCAGGGTCCAGCTCAGGCGCCCGGACACCGGCGGCCTCAGCGCCGTCGTGCTCCTGCCGGTGCAGGTGGTGGCCCAGTCCACGATGATGCCCGAGATGGCGATGTCGGCACAGGGCATGCCGTCCGGCTCCTTCGGGGGCCCGGCGAACTCGTTCGGCTCCATGTCCAGCATGTCGAACATGTCCAACCAGGACTCGTTCGGCGCGGTGAACCCCGACCCGTTCGGCTCCGTCCCGAACCCGGACCCGTTCGGGACCGGGGCCGGGGCCGGGGCCGGGGCCGGGCGCGGTACCCGGCCGCAGGCCGGTCCCGGGACGCCGCCCGCCCAGGCGCCTCCTCAGGTGCCGGCGCCGACGTCCGCGGACCTGTGGTCCGGGCCGATGGTGCCCGCCTCCGCGGTGGAGGACCTGTGGTCGTCCCCCATGGCGTCGACCGCGCCGCCGTCGTTCCCCTCGGCCTGGCCCGACCCGCCCGCGATCGACCCCTGGACGCCGCAGCGGCTGGAACCGATGGAGAACACCCAGGCACTTCCCGTGGTCGAGGTGCCGCCGACGGAACCGGAGCCCGAGGAGTTCCTGCCGATCTTCGCGGCGGTGGGCTCCGACTGGTTCCGCAGCAGCGCGTCCGTCGCTCCCGAGCCGGAGCCGGAGGCCGCTCCCGAGCCCGTGGCCGAGGTCAGGCCACGGCCGCTGGAGCAACGGGTCAGGAGGGGTCCGCAAGGGCTGGAGACCCAGAACATCCCGCAGATCACGCATTCCTCGCCACCGCCGCAGCAGTCCCAGCCGTTGCCGCAGCGGACGCCCCAGCAGCAGTCCCAGCCGTTGCCGCAGCGGACGCCCCAGCAGGCGCAGCAGCCCAGGCCGGCCGAGCCGGCGGCCGAGAGGCAGCCGTGGAGCACTCCCTCCGACCAGGGCTGGGCGGCCGCCGAGGTCGCCAAGAAGCCCGTGGAGGGCGGCGTGACCGGAGCGGGCCTGCCCAAGCGGGTGCCCAAGGCGAACCTCGTTCCCGGGGCCGCCTCCGCGGCTCCGGCGGCTCCGGCCCCCCCGATGCCGCCGATATCGGCGGAACGGGTGCGCAGCCGTCTGTCCAGTTTCCAGCAAGGCGTACGGCAGGGACGTGCTGAGATGAGCGAGCGCGCCAACGCCGTCGAGGGAGAGAACCAGCAGTGAACAACCAACTCAGCCAGGCCGCTCGCGGTTTCAACTGGCTGATCACCGAGTTCGTCAAGGAGATGCCCGGAGTGGCGCACGCGGTGATCGTCTCCGCGGACGGGCTCCCGCTGGCCTACTCCCAGGGTTTCCCCAAGGACCGGGCGGACCAGCTCGCCGCGATCACGGCCGGTCTGATCAGTCTCACCCAGGGGGCCTCGCGGGTCTTCGAGGGCGGTCCCGTGGCACAGACGGTGATCGAGATGCAGCGGGGTCTCCTGCTGACCATGTCGATCAGCGATGGCTCCGCGCTGGCCGTGCTGGCCTCGCCGGACTGCGACATGGGCCTCGTGGCCTACCAGATGACACTGCTCGCAGAGCGTGCCGGCCAGGCGCTTACGCCTGCGCTCCGGGCCGAGCTGCAGTCGGTTCAGCGATAGGGGGGTGATATGGACGCACCAGGTTGGCGTGGCCCGGAGGAATCTCTGGGCACGTCCCAGGCCAAGAGCGGGCGAGATCGTTTGATCCGTCCGTATGCTGTGACCGGGGGCAGGACCGCTCCTCGGATGCAGCTCGCTCTCGAGGCGCTGGTCTCCTCGGCGACGTTCGCGGGCGTGGATCCCACCACGCTCTCCACGGAATATCAGGCGATCATCTCGCTGTCCCGGCAGGTGCGCTCGGTTGCCGAGCTCTCCGCCCTGTTGCGCATGCCTCTCGGCGTGACCCGGGTGTTGATCGCGGACATGGCGGCCGAGGGCTTGGTGCAGATCCACCAGCCGTCGCTGGATGCGGGTAAGCCGGATCTCAATTTGCTTGAAAGGGTGCTCAGTGGGCTTCGCAGGCTCTGACGCCGGAATGACGTCGACGAAGATCGTCGTTGCCGGCGGGTTCGGTGTCGGCAAGACGACCTTCGTCGGTGCGGTCTCCGAGATCATGCCGCTGACCACGGAAGCGGTGATGACGGAGGCGAGTGCGGACGTCGACGACCTCTCGCACATTCCGACAAAGCGGACCACCACGGTCGCCATGGACTTCGGCCGGGTCTCGCTGGACCGTGATCTGATCCTGTACCTGTTCGGTACGCCGGGTCAGCACCGGTTCTGGTTCATGTGGGACGACCTGGTCCGCGGCGCGATCGGCGCGATCGTGCTCGTCGACACCCGGCGGCTGGCCGACAGCTTCCCGGCGATCGACTACTTCGAAGAGGCCGGCCTGCCGTTCGTCGTGGCCCTCAACGGGTTCGGCGGATCGCACGTCCACGGTGAGGAGGAGGTGCGGGAGGCTCTGACGATCGCCCCGCACATCCCCGTCGTCCGGACCGACGCCCGGTCCCGCGACGCCGTGAAGTCGACCTTGATCACCTTGGTCGAGCACGTTCTCACCCTCCGGGTCTGACGTCCCGGCGCGGGCCTCGTCCTCATCGGGACGAGGCCCGCGCCTTCGGGGAGACCCGCCTTCACGAAGACCCTCACTCTCGTGGAAGGCGGAGACCGTCCGGTCCGGCCTTCCCGTGCCGGTACCGGAATCGCCGCACGAGGCGAGCGCTGGAACGACGACAAGGCCGATGAGGGAATTACGGACAGATCGTCCGATCCTTATAAGACTTCCTTAATCGGGATCCTTTCCTGCCCGCCGACAGGACCTCGAACGTGAGGACGGCGCGGTATGACGGCGCGTCGGCCTGGCGGGCGGATGGCCGCGAACATGTACACGTCACTTATATTGAAATATAGGGCGTGAATATATTATTTGTGCCCGCATCTGGTTCGTGTCCGGTGCTCTGAAAGACCACCGCCAGGTTGCCGGGCGTCCGCCGGACCGGAACTCCGCCCACTTCGACGGTTTCGCCGGCCGGCCTGACGAGGCCGGCGGCGGGGCGCGGCGGGGTGGACTTCACGGGGTCCGAAAGGCCGGCGACGCGGAGGCCCCGACGCTAGGTTCGGGCTCTTCGGCGGCCCGGTGCGCTTTCTCGCCGCCGCCGTGGGCGTGGGTGAGGCCGGTGATTTCGAGCAAGGTGATTTCCGGAGCGCGATTCGCTGGAACGGGTGCGGGGACTCAAGCGGAGCTTATGGCACCTAGTGGTGTTATGTCTGTTTCGTGCCGCACTGTCGTTCATCGTGAAATATGTTCTAAATTGGAAATTTGATAACACAATAGCGGAATTCGTATTATAGATATGTATGGACGCTAGAATCTGCCGTTCTTCGTTCTGAAGATCGTTTCTTCATGCTGCGCGGCCTTGGGGGATCCATGAGATTACGCTCGTCCATTGCCGGAATCATGGCGCTGGCACTCATCGCGGTCACCGGATGCGGCGGCGCCGAGGAGCCTGGCAGGGACGCCGGCGGCTCCGGCCCGGAGAAGGTCAAGATCAACATCGGCACGATCCCGGTCCTCGACACGGCGCCGCTGCAGATCGCGCTGGAGAAGGGGCTGTTCAGGAAGCAGGGTCTCGATGTCACGCTGAGCATGCTCGCGGGCGGCGCGGAGGCCATTCCCAAGCTCAAGGGCGGCAGCCTGGACGTCAGCTTCGGCAACTACGTCTCCTTCTTCAGCGCCCACGCCAAGGGTGTCATCGACCTCAAAATCGTTTCCGACGGCTTCCGGAGCGCTCCCGGGACGCATACGATCATGGTCGCCAAGGACAGCCCGATCCGGACCGTGGCCGACCTCAAGGGCAAGACCATCGCGGTCAACACCAAGCGCAACATCGCGACGATGCTGGCCCGTGTGGCCGCCAAGGCGCACAACATCGAGCTCGACGAGGACAAGAGCTTCGTGGAGTTCCCCTTCCCGGAGATGGAGAGCGTGCTGAAGGCCGGCACGGCCGACGCCGTCGTGGTCGTGGAGCCGTTCGGCACCTTGATCGGCCGGTCCATCGGCGCCCGGGTCCTCTGGGACCTCTCCCAGGGACCGACCGCGGACTTCCCGATCGCCGGCTACGCGGTGACCTCGGAGTTCGCCAAGGCGAACCCCAACACCGTGGCGGCGTTCCAGCGGGTGATGGCGGAGGCCAAGGCGCTCGCGGCCGACCGGGCGAACGTGATCGCGGCCATCCCGAAATACACCAAGATCACCGCGGACACGGCGGCCGACCTCGCCTTCGGAAGCTTCCCCACCACGCTGAACGCCACCGGTCTCCAGCGGGTCACCGACACCATGCGCGAGTCAGGCCTCCTCGACGAGACGCTCAACGTGCAGGACCTCATCATCGCCGGCACGTGAACAGAAACCGTGTCATCCGGGGGGCGATCGGGGCCTGCGCGGCGATGGTCCTCGCCGAGACGGTCATCCGGCTGGGGATCGCCGACCCGGAGGTCGTCCCACCGGTCTCGGTCGTGCTGCTCCGGTCCGTCACGCTGGCGGGGGACCCCCTCTTCCTCGCCGGTGTGGCGGACACGGTCCTGGCCTGGCTGGTCGGCCTGGCTCTGGCCGTCGTCGTGGCGGTCACCGCCGGCGTGGTGCTCGGATCGGTTCCGTGGCTCAGCACGCCGAGCCGGGTCGTGGTGGAGTTTCTCCGCCCGATCCCCTCGGTGGCGTTGATCCCGCTGGCGATTCTGCTGTTCGGGGCGGAGACCGAGATGAAGGTGTCCCTGATCCTCTACGCGGCCTCCTGGCCCATCCTGCTCAACACGCTCTACGCGCTTCGGGACGTGGACCCCGTGGCGAAGGACGCGCTGCGTAGTTTCGGCTTCGGTCCCCTGGCCGTGCTCTGGCGGGTCTCGCTGCCCAGCGCGGCACCGTTCGTGGCGACCGGGGTGCGTGTCTCCGCGGGCATCGCGCTGGTCGTGGTCGTGAGCGCCGAACTGCTGAGCGGCGGCACGAGCGGTCTCGGCGTCTTCCTCATCACCGCGGGCAGCTCCGGAGGCAACACCGACGTGATACTGGCCGGTGCGGTCTGGGCGGGAGCGCTCGGCCTCGTCGTCAACGCGCTGCTGCTCCGGGTGGAGCGCGGTCTCTTCGGCTGGCACTTCGCGCGCGCCGAGGAGACGACACGATGAGCCGGGCCGGTACGGCGGCGCGCGGTGTCATCACCGGGGCGGTGTCCCGGTTCTGGCTCGCGGCCGCGTTGATCGCGGTCTGGGAGGTGGCCACCCGGATCATCCAGGAGAGCTACTTCCCGCCGCCGTCGCAGATCGTCGCGACGATGTACGAGCTGTGGTTCTCCGGTCCGGCGAGCCGGCTGTTCCTCACCCAGGACGCGCTGGACGACTTCGGGCACAGCCTGTACAACCTCTTCGGAGGGTGGGCGCTCGCCTGTCTCGCGGGGGTCGCCGTCGGCATCGCGCTGGGCCTGTCCCGCACGCTGGCCGACTACGTGGAGCCCATGGTCCACTTCGGACGGGCGGTTCCGCCGCCCACCCTGATCTCCTTCTACATCGTGGCGTTCCAGCTCGGGACGCCCATGCAGGTGGCGACCATCGTCTCCGGAGTCATCTGGCCGGTGTTGCTCAACACCACCGACGGCGTACGTACGGTGGAGCAGCTCCATCTGGACAGTGCCGAGGTCTTCGGGGTGCGGGGGATCCGGAGGCTGCTGTGGATCATCATTCCCGGCGCGGCTCCCAAGATCGTGGCCGGGCTCCGGATCAGCCTGGGCCTCGCCCTGATCCTGATGGTCCTGTCCGAGCTCATCGGGAGCACCGTGGGCATCGGCTCGCTTCTCATAGGCGCACAGCGCAGCTTCGAACTGCCCCGGATGTGGGCGGGAATCGTGATCCTGGGCCTACTGGGGTACCTGCTCAACGCCGTTTTCGTGGCGGTGGAGAAGCGGGTGCTCAGGTGGCACCTGAACGCGCGGAGTGAGACATGAACCCCCGACGGACATCGAGGACGCCATGCGAGTACTGATCATCGGAGGTGGCATCGGAGGGCTCACCACCGCGCTGAGCCTTCACGCCGCGGGTATCGACTGCGTGATCGCCGAGTCGGCCGTGGAGTTGCGCCCGCTGGGGGTGGGCATCAACCTGCAACCCCACGCCGTCCGGGAGCTGACCGAGCTCGGCGTGGGGGACGAGCTCGCGGAGATCGGCGTCCCGACGGGTTCCATGAACTTCACGGACAGGTTCGGTGCAACGATCCTGTCGCTGCCGCGCGGAAGGTTCGCGGGATACAACTGGCCCCAGTACTCCGTTCACCGCGGTGAGCTGCAGATGCTGCTTCTTTCCGCGGTGCGTGAACGGCTCGGCGCCGGCGCCGTCAGGACCGGGCTGCGGCTGGAGGAATTCGAGCAGGAGGAGGCCGGACCCGCCGGACCCGCCGGCGTCACCGGCGTCACGGTGTCGCTGCGCGACGTGCGGACCGGTGAGCGCCTGAAGGAGACGGCCGACGTCCTCGTGGGCGCGGACGGCATCCACTCGGCCGTGCGTGCCCGGCTGCATCCCGGCGACGGGCCGCTGCTGTGGAACGGGATCCGGATGTGGCGGGGAACGGCCGAGGGGGATCCTTTTCTCGACGGCACCACGATGATCGTCGCGGGTTCCAACCTGTCGGCGAAGTTCGTGGTCTACCCCATCTCGCGGGCTCGGGTCCGGGGGAGAGTGCTGATCAACTGGGTGGCCGAGGTGATGACCGCCGAACCCGGCCCCGTCCCGGCCGCCGACTGGTCCAGACCCGGCCGTCTGGAGGACGTGCTCCCGCATTTCGACGGCTGGAGACTGCCCTACCTGGACGTGCCCGCGCTCATCTCCGGTTCGGAACGGATCCTGGAGTACCCCATGGTGGACAAGGACCCGCTCCCCTCGTGGGGAGCGGGCCGGGTCACCCTGCTGGGAGACGCCGCGCACCCGATGTACCCGGTGGGCGCCAACGGCGGTTCGCAGGCCGTACTGGACGCCCGGGTCCTGGCCAGGGAGCTGGCCGGCGCGACCGATCCGGCCGCGGGACTGGCCGCGTACGAGAAGGAGCGCAGGACCGCCACCACGGGGCTCGTGCTCGCCCATCGTGAGCTGCCCATGGAGAAGACCATCGCGCTGGTCACCGAGCGGGCGCCCGGCGGGTTCGACGACATCGCCGACGTGCTCACGCCGAAGGAACTGGCGGAGATGGCCGCTGCCCAGCAGAGGATCACCGACGTGGACGTGAGCGCCCTCAACGCCCGTTCCTCGTGGAATGCTCGTTATATCGGTATGTAGGAGATTCTGGTGACGGGTGGCCCTGGCTGGTGACCGCTGAACCGGCAGGGGGCGAGACCGTCCCCGGGGGACGGGGCGCACTCCCGGCCCGGAAGCGCGGGCGCGGTTCGCGAGGCGGGCGAAACGGCGACGGCCGGTGACGCGAGGTTCACGTCACCGGCCGCCGACCGTCGTCACACAGCCCCGTCACACAGGCAGGGCCTCCACGACGGAGGCTCCCTGGGGCAGCTCCACCTGCCGGCTGAGCCGGAAGTCGGAGGCCTCCAGCAGTGCGGCGTACTCGGAGGCGCTGCGCTCCATGCCGTCCCCGAACAGGGCGAGCATGCGCATGTCGATGTCCTTGCTGATGTGCGGCCGGTCGTCGTCGGGCACCACGGCCTCCACCAGCAGCACCCGGCCGTCCTCGGAAATGGCCTTACGGACATTGCGCAGAATCTGCACCGAGTCCTCGTCGGACCAGTTGTGGATGACGCTGCTCAACAGATAGGTGTCGCCGCCCTCGGGTACCGAGGCGAAGAAGTCGCCGGAGACGAATTTGCACCGGTCTTCAAGAGCAGCCTCGGTGAAGAACCGCCTGGCGTCTTCGACCACCTGTTCCTGGTCGAAAAGAATGCCCGCGACATTTGAATACCTGTTCAGAACGGCGGCCAGGATGTGGCCCTTGCCGCCGGCCACGTCCACCAGCGTGCGCACGCCGGAGAAGTCGTAGCGCTCGGCCACCGCGTCCGCGAAGGGCTTGGCCCGGACCACCATGTAGTCGTTGAACAGGGCCCCGGCCCGGGGGTTGGCCTTGAGGTAGCCGTACAGCGGGCCGTGCCGCTCGGCGAACCCCGACCTGCCGGTGCGGGCGGTCTGCGGTACCTTGCCCATGCCGTACCAGAAGCCCTCCTCGGCGATCATCCGTACCGCCGGGCGCAGCGAGCCCGGCACGTCGTCGCGGAGGGTGGCTCCGGCCTCGGTCAGCTCGTACACGCCGGGCCGTACCGTCGCGACGATGCCCATGGAGGCGAGTTCGCGCAGCACCCTGCCGAGCGCGGGCGCGTCGGCGCCGCAGCGCCGCGCGAGCTCGTCGACGTCCAGGGGCCCGTCGCGCAGGTGGTCGGCGCAGCCGAGCTCGGCCATCGTGGCGAGGGCGGCGAAGCGGGAGACGCCGCCGATCGCGTCCCAGACCGGTGCCTGTGGGTTGCTCATGGAGATCCTCTCTGTGCGGCGTGCGGCTCCGTGAGGGGGACCGGCACGCCCGGGTCGGGCGTCCACACCGGAGCGCCGGCGCGCCCGGGCGGGGGGCGCGCCGGCTCCGGCGGGTGTTCTTCACGGCACCGGGAGCCGGGCCCGCCGGCGTTCCCGTCGCGGTCCGGGACCGTGAGCCGGGGCCGTGAGCCCGGGGCGGGGGCCGGCGCCGGGGGCGGGGAGGGCCGGGCTCAGTGGGCCGGGGTGGACGGGCTGGGGATGCCGCGCACCAGGCGGCCGACCTCGGCGCGCAGGTGCACGAAGTCGGGGTGCTCGCGGGTGGTGATCTGGTCGCGCGGCCCCGGCAGGTCCACGCGCAGGTCGCCCACGATCCCGGCGGGCGCCTTGGACAGGACCACGACGCGGTCACCGACGTAGACGCTCTCGTCGATGTCGTGGGTGATCAGCACGATGGTCATGTTGTGCAGGCCTCGGACCCGCAGGGTCAGGTCCTCCAGGTCCTCGCGGGTCTGGGCGTCGACGGAGCCGAACGGCTCGTCCATCAGCAGCAGCGCCGGACGGTAGGCCAGCGCGCGGGCGATGGACACCCGCTGCTGCATGCCGCCGGACAGCTGCCACGGGTATTTGGCCGCGGCGCCCTGCAGCCCGACCTCCTCCAGCGCCTCCAGCGCCGACTCCCTGCGCCGCTGCTTGTCCAGACCCCTGCGGCGCAGCGGGAGCGAGACGTTGTCGGCCACCGACATCCAGGGGAACAGGGAGCGGCTGTAGTCCTGGAACACCACGGCCAGGTTGTCGGGTGTCTGCTCGACGCGGGTGCCGTTGAGCGTGACCTGGCCGCCGCTGGGCCGGATCAGCCCCGCGATGGAGCGCAGCAGGGTGGACTTGCCGCACCCGGAGGGGCCGACGACGCACACCAGCTCGCCCTGGGCGACCTTCAGGTTGATGCCGCCCAGCGCGTTGTGCGCGGTCGGCCCGCTGCCGTATGTATGGGACAGGTTCGTGATTTCGAGCACAGCAGGTCCTCAGGTCGTCTGCTTGGCGGATCGGTGCCAGGACAGGACACGTCGCTCGGCCGCCAGGAACGCCGAGTTGAGCGCGTATCCCAGGACGCCGAGCACCACGATGGTCGCCCACACGCCGGGGAAGTCGTA
Source organism: Streptosporangium sp. LJ11 (assembly GCF_051918945.1). NCBI lineage: Bacteria > Bacillati > Actinomycetota > Actinomycetes > Streptosporangiales > Streptosporangiaceae > Streptosporangium > Streptosporangium sp. LJ11. The sequence continues at coordinate 80,308 of NZ_JBPXMB010000023.1, read as the reverse complement.
CGACCTCTGGGCGTCCAGGAGCTGGAAGCCGATCCCGTCGGTGCTGCCGATCAGCTCGGAGAGCACCATGAGGATCAGGGCCAGCGACAGGCTGACCCGGAGCCCGGCGAAGATCTTCGGCATGGCCGAGGGCAGGATGATCCGGAACAGCCGCTCGCGGCCCGTCAGCCCGAAGACGCTCGCGGTGTCCAGGTGCTGTCGGTCGACGTGCCTGGCCCCCTCGCAGGCGTTGATCAGGACCGGCCAGACGATGCCGAACGCGATGAAGTTGATCTGCATCCGGGGACCGATGGCGAACAGCGCCAGGAACAACGCCAGCAGCATGGGCGGGGGAATGGCGCGGGCGAACTGCACCAGCGGGTCGACGAGGCGGAAGAGCAGAGGGGAGCGGCCCAGGGCGACCCCGAGGGCGATCCCGACGACCCCGGCCAGCACCCACCCGGCCAGCAGCCGGCCGACGCTCGCGGGAATGTTCTCCAGCGCCGCGTCGGTGAGCCAGAGCCGCTCCGCGGGGCCGGTCAGCCACAACGTGTACGCGCTGGCCATGATCTGCGACGGAGGCGGGAAGCTCAGCATCTCCAGGTAGCGGGTGAGCAGCTCCCACAGCGCCACGACGACCACGACCGGCCACAGCCGGCCGATGACACGCATCGGGCCGCTCATCACACCACCTCCGTACGGGCGGTGTGCCAGCGGAAGAGCCGCCGCTCCGCGAGCACGAACAGGCCGTTGGTGACCACGCCGATGACGCCGGCCCAGATGGCGGCGGCGATGACGTACTCCGTCGCGTCCACACCGCCCGCGCTCTCCAGGACGTAGCTGCCGATGCCGTCGGCGCCGCCGCCGATCAGCTCCGTGCTGATCGCCACGATGAGCGCGATCGCCGACGCCAGCCGGACACCGGTGGCGATGAAGGGCGCGGTGCTCGGCAGGGAGACCCGCCACAGCACGGCCGGTTTCCCGAACCCGAAGCTGCGGAGCGTCTCCTTGGCGAGCGGGTCGACGTCCTTGAGGCCGTACATCGTGTTGATCAGGACAGGCCAGGTCGCCGCGTAGACGACCAGGGTGACCTTCATGTCGAACCTGTCGGAGAACACGGCGAGGGCCAGCGGGATCAGCGCGATCGACGGGATCGGGCGCAGGAACTCCACGATCGGCCGCAGAGCGCCCTCCACACGGGGCAGGGTGCCGAGCAGGAACCCGGCGGGCACCGCGATCGCGACCGTGATCAGCAGACCGGTCGCCCACGCGCCGAGGGTCGAGGCGACGTCGGAGAGGAACTCCCCGTCCGTCACGAGAGCGGCCGCCCGGCCGAGCACCGTGGAGGCCAGCGGGAACGCGATCGGGTCGATCAGCCCGGCCCGGCCCGCGGCCTCCATGACGCAGAACAGCCCCGCGACGCCGAGGACGCCGCAGAGCAGTCTGTTGTCGAGCGGATTGCGCCTTGTCACCCGAGGTTTCCGGGGAGGACGGTCTTGGCCTGGATGGGGCTGGTGAGGTAACCCTGCTCGAGCATGAGGTCGGCGACCCGCTGCAGGCGGGTCTCGTCGAGGCTGGTGGGGAAGGACCCGAGCGTGATGACGGCCGCGGTCGCCGCGTCGATCTTGGTGTAGGTCGGCAGGATCTCCTCGACGGCCTTGCGGTCGGTGGCGGCGATCTGCTGGGCCTTGGCGACCGCGCGCTGGAAGGCGGCGACCGTCTTGGGGTTCTCGTTGGCGAACTTCTCGGTGACGACCACTCCCGCGATGGGGAAGTCGGCGGTGGAGTCGACCATCGTGTCGGCGAGCTTCTGGGCGCCGAGGATCTTCTGCGCCGCGGTCAGGGCCGGCTCCGTCATCCAGGCGGCGTCGACGGTCTTGTTCTTCAGCTGGGCCCCCATCTCGGGGAAGGGGAACTCCACGAACTCCACGTCCTTCTCGGTGAGGCCGTGGGTCTTGAGCACCGTGGTCACCGCCAGGGTGCCGATGTTCTGCTTGCTGTTGACCGCGATCTTCTTGCCCTTGAGGTCCGCGGGCGTCTTGATCCCGGAGTCCTTCGGCACCATGAGGTTGAACGAGTTCGGGGCGGCCTGGTAGAGGTCAGAGATGATCTTCATCTTCTGGCCCTTGGAGACGGCGAGGAAGGTCGAGACGTAGTTCGTCTGCGTGGCGTCCAGGGTGCCGCCGAGGAGACCCTGCTGGGCCTGGGCGCCTCCGGGCACCACCTCGATCTCGACGGTGAGCCCTTCCTCCTTGAAGAAGCCCCTCTTGTTGGCGATGTAGAGCGCGGCCGAGTCGGGGATCGGCAGGGCCCCCATCTTGATGCTGCTCTTCTCCAGACCCCCCGCGTTCGCGGCGGTGGTGTCAGTGGGGGTGTCAGAGCTTCCGCAGGCGCTCAGCGCGAGGGCGGCGGCCACTCCCGCGATGACGGCCCGGCTCGCAAGTTTGAACCTCATGGGTCTCCTTAGCTGCGTTTGACCGCCCCTGCCGGAACTCGCGGTGACTCGACGGGCGACATGGAGGGGGTCCCGGGAGGCATGTTGGTCAAGGGGGGTATGCCGACCGCCGATCAGAGTAGCGGAGTAGATCAGTCAAATTACAAATATTGCCCCTTTCGTCCCTAGGCCACAAAACGGTCACAGGGCTCCCGGTTGTCACACTGGTACCAATCGCCGACGGGCGGATCTAGCGGGCGCCGTGAAAGAAGTCAATAAATCTGTTTCGCAACTTTGTGGAAGTTTGCGGTTACAGGACGGAGAGTCATCGCCCGATTGCGGATGCTGTGTGCCTGTTAAGTGAAGAATGTGAGTTATGTGCTGTTGGCCGAACTCATCCGGCTGTGCTCCAATAACCCCTACCCCATGGATGCGTCGGCGTCACTCGCACATCACTGCGTGACGCGATCCCCTCCAAGCAGACGATCCGAGGAGAGGCAGCGGAGGCCAGTGAGGACAGCGTCAATCCCCAGCGAACGCGAATCCGGGCTGGCACCTGCCCTGGGATTCGACAACCAGGGGGGGCAGCCGCGGAGCGGCCCGGGTCAGGACCTCGACGGTCGCGACTCCGAGAAGTCCGAGAGGAACGGCAGCAGGCTCGCGCTCAAGAACTGGCGAGTGAGATCGCGGCTGATCGCGCTCATCGTCATTCCCACCGTCGCCGCGATCGTGCTGGGCGGCCTGCGGGTCACCACCTCGATCAGCAGCGCCGCCGAGTACGAACGCGTGCGCGCCACCGCCGAACTCACCGCCGGTCTCAGCGACCTGGTCGACGAGCTGCAGCTCGAGCGGGACCTGTCGGCCCGGCACGTGGCGGGAGGCCGCCAGGCCAGCAGCAAGGCGAGCCTGCGCAAGCAGTACGAGTCCGTCGACCAGGTCGTCGGGCCGGTGAGCCTCCTCGTCAACGGGGCCATGGACAACAGCGGTCTCCTGGGATCCCTCGGCACCCGGGGCGAGACCGAGCTCACCCAGATCCGCCGCCGCATCGACGAGCTCAAGAGCCTGCGCGAACTGGCCGCGGGCGCGGCCACCCAGGTGCCGGCCCAGCCCACGATCGCCATGTACTCCCGTACCATCGCGGACCTGCTGGCCCTGCACGACGAGATCATCCAGGGTGTCTCCGACCAGGACCTCACCAGCGGCGCGGCCGCGTTCGCCGCGCTGACCAGGGCCAAGGAGCAGGCGTCCAGGGAACGGGCGAACCTCGCCGCCGCCCTCGTCGTCAGGGGGTTCAGCGCCGAAGGCCTCGACGCCATGCTGGCCGCCCGGGCGCAGTTCGACAGCGAGCTCGCGACCTTCCGCTCCGAGGCGTCGATCCAGCAGCGCCAGCTCTACGACGACACGGTCAGCAGCCAGAAGAAGGACCGCGCGGCGGCGACGCGCGCCCGCGCCATCTTCCTGGCCCTCAACGGCCGGCCGCTGGTGAACGTCGACGTCTCCAAGAGCGAGCTCAACGACCTGCCCTCCTGGTTCGACTCCTCCACCGACATCATCGAGCGCATGCGCGTGGTGGAGGAACAGGTCGCCAAGACCCTCATCATGCAGAGCGCGGACCTGCAGGCGTCCGAGCAGCGCGGCGCGCTGATCGCCGCCGGGCTGAGCGGACTGCTGCTGCTCCTCGTCCTGATCGTCACCGCCGTCATGGCGAGGTCGCTGGTCAGGCCGCTGCGCAGGCTCCGTACCGAGGCGCTTTCCATCGCCGGCCAGCGCCTCCCCGAGACCGTCCAGACGATGCGCGAGAGCGGCGAGGTCTCGGCCACCGACATCACCCCGATCGGCGTCGCCTCCGACGACGAGATCGGTGAGGTGGCCCGGGCCTTCGACGAGGTCCACCGTGAGGCCGTACGGCTGGCGGGCCAGGAGGCCACGCTGCGGAGCAACGTCAACTCGATGTTCGTCAACCTCTCCCGGCGCAGCCAGACCCTGGTCGAACGCCAGCTCTCCCTCATCGAGAGCCTGGAGCAGGGCGAGCAGGACGAGGGGCGGCTCGGCAGCCTCTTCCGGCTCGACCACCTCGCCACCCGCATGCGCCGCAACTCCGAGAACCTCCTGGTCCTCGCGGGCCAGGAGCCCGCCCGCCGGTGGAGCCAGCCGGTCCCGCTCATCGACGTGGTCCGCGCCTCGCTGTCGGAGGTCGAGAACTACGAACGGGTCGACCTGCAGCTGTCCGCCGGCGTGTCCGTGGTGGGCACCTCCGTCAACGACGTCGTCCACCTGATCGCGGAGCTCGTGGAGAACGCGATCTCCTTCTCCCCCCGCGAGACCAAGGTGATCGTCTCCAGCAACCGCATCGACGGCGGCGGGGTGATGGTCTCGGTGACCGACATCGGCATCGGCATGACCGCCGAGGAGCTATCCCAGGCCAACTGGCGGCTGGCCAACCCGCCGGTGGTGGACGTCTCCGTCTCCCGCCGGATGGGCCTGTTCGTGGTCGGCCGCCTCGCCCTGCGGCACGGCATCCGCGTCCAGCTCAGGCAGCAGGACAGCGGTGGCCTGACCGCGATGGTCCTGCTCCCGGAGAACCTGCTCGCCGTCACCAACCGCCCGGGCGGGACCTCCCCCAGCATGCAGAGCGGGGACTGGGCCGGGTCCATGGCCTCCATGGACCGCCCGCCCGTGCTGGCCAGCCCCACCGCCCCCCCGATGCCGTCCTTCGCCTCGTTCGAGGCCGCCCACCAGAACTCGTTCGCCTCCTTCGACATGGGGCAGCAGTTCAACTCCTTCGAGGCCTCGCAGCCTCCCTTCGGAGGCAGCCAGTTCGGGCAGGCGCCCGTCGACACCCCCTGGCCGGGACAGGCGCCGTCGCCCGGCACCGACCCCGGCCACGGCTGGCCGAACGCCTCCCAGCCCGACCCCTCGGGATGGCGGCAGGGACAGGGCGGGCCCCGCGGTGACGCGGGGTCGTGGTCCACGGGCCCGAACACGGCCCCGCGCAGCGACGCCCCCGTCTGGCCCGGCGGTCAGCAGAGCAGGGACACCGGCTCCGACGTCTGGTCCACCTCCTCGCGCGGCGACTCCGGAGGCTGGCCGTCCACCGGCAACTCCGGGCCGTTCGGGCGACGCGTCTTCGACCCGGCGGACAACACCGGCCCGCTGCCGGTGATCCCCGACGCCTCGCCCATGGAAGAGGCGAAGGAGGAGTTCCTGCCGATCTTCGCGGCCGTCGAGTCCGACTGGTTCAAGAAGGTCGAGCCGGCCCCGGCCGTCCAGGAGCGGGCCGAAGAGGCCCCCCAGGTTCAGGCCCAGGCCGTTCAGGAGACCGTCCAGCTCTCGCAACCGGCCACCCCCGCACCGGGCGGCTGGTCGTCGCCCGCCGACGCGGGCTGGCAGGCCGCCAAGGCCGCCAGCGAGCCCTCGCTCGGCGGGGTCACCGGTTCGGGGCTGCCCAAGCGGGTGCCCAAGGCGAACCTGGTACCCGGTACGGCCGCGCCCGACCTGAGCGCGGCCCCCCAAACTCCCGTGCACCGGCCGACGGTCTCCCCCGAGGCGGTGCGCAGCAGGCTGGCGAGCTTCCAGCAGGGAGTACGGCAGGGGCGCGCGGCCGCCAGGGGCGGCGCCGGAGACGGGCGGCCGTATCCCGACTTCGGCCGGGATGTTGAAGGAAACAAGGAGGACCGGTGAGCGAGCTCATCATGGTCGCCAAGGAGGATGACACGTGCGCGAAATGAGCCAGGCCGCCCGGGGGGTCAATTGGCTGATCACCGACTTTGTGAACAACGTCCCAGGTGTGGCGCACACGGTCGTCGTGTCAGCCGACGGTCTGCCGTTGGCGTACTCGGACGGATTTCCCAGGGACAGGGCGGACCAGCTGGCCGCGGTCGCGGCCGGCCTGATCAGCCTGACCCAGGGTGCCTCGCGGGTTTTCGAGGGCGGTGCGGTCACCCAGACCGTGGTTGAGATGCAACGAGGGCTGCTCCTCATCATGTCCATCAGTGACGGTTCCTGTCTGGCGGTGCTGGCCGCCGCCGACTGTGACATGGGGCTGGTGGCCTACCAGATGACGATGCTCGTCGAGCGGGCGGGTCAGGTGCTGACCCCGGCAGTCCGCGCCGAACTGCAGTCTTCCCACTCACGGTGACGGCGATGACGCTAGGAGGCTGTCGTGGCAGGCCGCGGCTGGACCGGTGAGGGCGACCCGCACGGCGGGTATCCCTATCAATCAATGGACGACCCCCACCGGCATCAGGGCGGTCCTTCCCATCTCATGCACCCGGCGCCGTCGGAGCAGAGCTCCCTCGTCCGTCCGTATGCCGTGACCGGGGGGCGCACCGCCCCCCGGACCCAACTCGCCCTGGAGGCCCTGGTCTCCTCGGCGACCTCCATACATCATGATTTATCCACCCGCACCCCGGAGTATCAGGCGATCAGCGCCCTGTGCCGGCAAGTGCGTTCGGTCGCTGAGATCTCCGCGATGCTCCGCATCCCGCTCGGCGTGACCAGGATCCTGGTGGCCGACATGGCCGCCGAGGCCCTGGTGCAGATCCACCAGCCGCAGCTGGACGCGGGCAAGCCGGATCTCAACCTGCTGGAAAGGGTGCTCAGTGGACTTCGCAGGCTCTAGCCGCGGCGGCGGCCTGACATCGACGAAAATCGTCGTCGCCGGGGGATTCGGTGTTGGCAAGACCACCTTCGTGGGGGCGGTGTCGGAGATTCTGCCGCTGACCACGGAGGCGGTGATGACCGACGCCAGCGCCGGGATCGACGATCTCGGCCTCACACCGAACAAGACCACCACCACGGTCGCGATGGACTTCGGCCGCGTCTCGCTGGACCGGGACCTGATCCTGTACCTGTTCGGTACGCCGGGTCAGCACCGGTTCTGGTTCATGTGGGACGACCTGGTCCGCGGCGCGATCGGCGCGATCGTGCTCGTCGACACCCGGCGGCTGGCCGACAGCTTCCCGGCGATCGACTACTTCGAAGAGGCCAAGCTCCCCTTCGTCGTCGCGGTCAACGGCTGGGACGGCACCTACCTCCACGGTGAGGAGGAGGTGCGCGAGGCGCTGACGCTGGCCCCGCACATCCCCATCTCCCGGACCGACGCCCGCTCGCGCGACGCGGTGAAGGCCACGCTCATCACGCTCGTGGAGCACGCGCTCACCATGCGGATGGCCGTCCCCGGCTGGGGTCGCTGACCGCTGGAGGGCGTCAGTCGCACCTCCCAGCGGATAGGCTGGGAGGTCGAGTCGCAGACCTGTAGCGCAGAGGCTGGCCAATCACGTGTTCGAGACGCTTTCCGACCGGCTGACATCGGTCTTCTCCTCCCTTCGATCCAAGGGTCGGCTGTCCGAAGCCGACATCGACGCGACCTGCCGCGAGATCCGCATCGCGCTGCTCGAGGCCGACGTCGCGCTGCCCGTGGTCAAGGCGTTCGTCGCCCAGGTCAAGGAGCGCGCCCGCGGCGTCGAGGTCTCCCAGGCGCTGAACCCGGCGCAGCAGGTCGTGAAGATCGTCAACGACGAGCTCATCGAGATCCTCGGTGGTGAGACCAGGCGGCTTCGCTACGCGAAGAACCCGCCGACCGTCATCATGCTCGCGGGTCTGCAGGGCGCGGGCAAGACGACCCTGGCCGGCAAGCTGGCCCGCTGGCTGCGCGAGCAGAGCCACACGCCGCTGCTGGTCGCCGCCGACCTCCAGCGGCCCAACGCCGTCCAGCAGCTCTCGGTCGTGGCCGAGCGCGCGGGCGTCGCGGTCTACGCGCCCGAGCCGGGCAACGGCGTCGGCGACCCGGTCGCCGTGGCCCGCCAGTCGATCGACCACGCCAAGCGGCAGCAGCACGACATCGTCATCATCGACACCGCGGGCCGCCTGGGCATCGACCAGGAGCTGATGAGGCAGGCGGCCGACATCCGCGACGCGGTCTCGCCCGACGAGGTCCTGTTCGTCGTCGACGCCATGATCGGCCAGGACGCCGTCTCCACGGCCCAGGCCTTCATGGAGGGCGTGGGTTTCGACGGCGTCGTGCTGACCAAGCTCGACGGCGACGCCCGCGGTGGCGCCGCCCTGTCGGTCCGCCACATCACCGGCAGGCCGATCATGTTCGCGTCGACCGGTGAGAAGCTCGAGGACTTCGACGCCTTCCACCCCGACCGGATGGCGTCCCGCATCCTCGACATGGGTGACATCCTCACCCTGATCGAGCAGGCCCAGAAGACCTTCGACGAGGCCGAGGCCGCCAAGATGGCGAGCAAGCTCACCTCGGGCGAGGGCTTCACCCTGGAGGACTTCCTCGAGCAGATGATGATGGTCCAGAAGATGGGCCCCATCAAGAACCTGCTCGGGATGATGCCCGGCATGGGACAGATGCGCGAGCAGCTCAACCAGGTCGACGACCGCGATCTCGACCGCATCGCCGCCATCATCCGCTCGATGACCCCTGCCGAGCGTCACAACCCGAAGATGATCGACGGCTCCCGCCGGGCCCGTATCGCCAGGGGTTCCGGCGTGACGGTGACCGAGGTGAGCGGGCTGGTCACCCGTTTCTTCGACGCCCAGAAGATGATGAAGCGGATGGCCGGCGGCATGGGCATCCCCGGCATGCCGGGCGGTCGCAAGGGCGGCAAGGCCGCGCAGAAGAAGGCGGCCAAGGGGCGCAGGGTCAGCGGTGACCCGCGCAAGGCGGCGCTCGGCAAGGCCGTCCCCGACAAGACCGACGAGCCCGCGACCCCCGCGGGGAGCGGCCTCCTCGGCAAGCTGGGCTCCCGGCAGCAGCTGCCGCCGGGCCTGGAGCTGCCGCCGGGCTTCGACCCCTCGAAGTTCAAGCTCCCGGGACAGAAATGAGCGACGACGGCTTCCACTCGCGCGCCAGGTGGATCTGGGTGATCATCGTCGGGGGTTTCATCCTCGTCGCCGTGCTCGAGCTCCTCGGGGTACGCCCCAAGTAGTGCCCCGCGCCGCCCCCCGATCCGATCGGCGCGGCGTTCGGCCGTGCCCCGCCGCCCGCGTGGATCTGGATCGTGGTCGACCGGGCGGCCGCCACGAAAGCCGCGGTTCTCGCGGCCGGCCGCCCGGCCGGTCCTAGGAGCTGTTCGAGGTTCGGATCATGTGGTTGAAGTGAGGAGTTTCAGCCACATGATCGAGCCTCGGAGGTGGAGTCCGGCCTCATAGCTTTCCGGGGTTTTGTCGTAGCGGGTGGCTAATCCGCGCCAGGCCTTGATCTTCTGGAAACAACGTTCGACGGTGTTGCGCTGCCGGTAGCGCTCCGGATCGAAGCCGACGGGCCGCCCGCCCGCTGACCCTCTCTTCTTGCGGTTGGCCTGCTGGTCGGTCTTCTCCGGGATGACCGCAGTGATCTTGCGGCGGCGCAGGTAGGAGCGGTTGGCCTTGGAGGAGTAGGCCTTGTCCGCGACCACCGCGGCAGGGCGGGTCTGAGGCCGGCCGACCCGGCCGGGGATGCGGATCTTGTCCAGGACGGTGATGAACCACGGGCAGTCGCCGGCTTGGCCGGGGCTGAGCACGAAGGCCAGCGGCAGCCCGGCGGCATCGACCGCAGCATGGACCTTGCTGCTCAGCCCGCCCCGGGATCGGCCGAGCCCGGCAGCCTTCGCCCGGGCCTTTCGGCGTCGCCGCGTGGCGGCACGATCCGGCGCAAGCGACGTGTCCGCGTTGTCCGCGCTGGGTGTGACCTGCGGCGCATCACTCGCAGCACCGGCGGCTGCTCTGCCAGCGGAGCCCCCTTTTCCTCGGTCAGTGCCTGCTCCAGCGCATCCAAGGTCTCCCCGGCGACCGCCAGCCCGGCCGACTCCTGATGCGCCCGCACGATCGTGGAGTCCACGCTGACCACCTCCAGCCCGACCTGCCCGCGCAAAGCGGCCTCGGCGATCAGCGCGTCCATCAGATCCTGAAACACCCCGGCCTTGGCCCAGCCGTTGAACCGAGAGTAGAGCGTGGACCATGGCCCATACCGCTCTGGCACGTCACGCCAGCCCGACCCGGTGCGAAACCGCCACAAGATCCCGTTGAACTGATCACGTACCCGCCGAGGAAGCGGCCCGGTAGCCGCCACCGGCAGATACGGCTCGATCAACGCCCACTCGGCATCGGTCACATCAAAACGCGCCACGTCCGAGTTTTACCAGCCACGACCAGCCCACTACCGGGCCTCACATAGATCCGAACCCCAAACAGCTCCTAGTACGGCTGGAGCGGCGGCGACTGCGGGGAGGCCGGGAAGCCCAGGGACCCCGGGAACCCCGGGAACACGGACCGCGCGGACGCCTCCTGGGGGATCGGGAGTCCCGGCGCGGCCGGGGCCCCCAGCGGGATCGGGACCACCGGTGAGACGGGTGTTCCCGGCGGGACCACGGTTCCCCGCGGAAGCGGTGCCTCGGGCACGGCCTCCGGCATGGCGGGATCTCCCCACCGGGCGGGCGCGCCGGGTGGTTCGGGTGCTCCCCACGGGGCCTGAGAGTGCCCGGGGGCGCGGTCCCCGCCGGTCATGAGGTCGGTTCCGAGGACGCCGAAGATTCCCGAGGCCTCGGTGGCCCCGGTGGCCCCGGTGGTTCCTCCGGGGCGCCCGAGGGTTCCGTCGAGGGTCCTGTCAAGGGTTCCGGCGGGGGACGAGATGGGCGCCGGGGACACGTCGGCCTGGCCCGCCGGGGTCGTCGCGCGGATGGCCAGGACCGCACCCAGCACGGCGACGGATCCGGTCGCGGTCAGCAGCAGAGATCTGAGGGTGGTTGCCACGGCGGCCATTTAGCGCACCAGGCCGGCCCGCCACGGGGTCCGGACACACGGGGATTACCGAGATTTGCCTTCCGGCCGCCGTACCGGATGGCCGCGGGTTGGCCGGGCACCCCCGCACGTCTGGCACAATGACATGTTGGAACATCGTGACACGTGGTTGCCCTCTCACTCCCGCGTGCCATGCCTGTCCCTCGAACGGTCCTCTCCTCGTGCCCCACTCGATGAGACGCCGCTCACCCACGCTCTAATGCAGGAGAGACCACACCAGTGGCAGTCAAGATCAAGCTCAAGCGGCTCGGCATGATCCGCAACCCGCAGTACCGCATCGTCATCGCCGACAGCCGCACCAAGCGTGACGGCCGGGCGATCGAGGAGATCGGCCTGTACCACCCGAAGGAGAACCCCTCGCGCATCGAGGTCGACTCCGACAGGGCGGCCTACTGGCTGGGTGTCGGCGCGCAGCCGACCGAGCCCGTGCTCAAGCTCCTCAAGCTCACCGGCGACTGGCAGAAGTTCAAGGGCGAGCCGGCTCCGGCTCCGCTCCTGGTCGCCGAGCCCAAGGCCGACCGTCACGCCGTCTACGAGGCCGCGGCCAAGGAGGCGCTCTCCCTGGAGGCCGCCACCACGCCGAAGAAGTCGACCCGCAAGGCGGCTCCCAAGGCTGAAGAGGCCAAGGCCGAAGAGGCCCCCAAGGCCGAAGAGGCCGCCGCCGAGACCCCGGCTGAGCCCACCGCGGCCGCCGAGGAGAAGCCGGAAGGCGAGGCCTGAGGTGCTCGAGGAGGCCCTCGAGCACCTGGTGAAGGGCATCGTCGAGCATCCTGACGACGTCCAGGTTCACGCCCGCCGCATCCGCAGCGGGCGTGTGCTTGAGGTCCGGGTCCACCCCGAGGACCTCGGTAAGGTCATCGGCCGCGGCGGCCGTACGGCCAAGGCGCTTCGCACGGTCGTGAACGCCCTCGGCGACGGCAAGTACATCCGGGTCGATCTTCTCGACCTGAACGAGGCCCGCTAGCCGTCGAGACGCGTCCATCGAGCGAACGGGCCACCCGCCCAGTGTGGGTGGCCCGTCTGCTTTCCCTAGACACCACTACGTGAGGAGGCGGGCGTGCAGCTCGTCGTAGGCCGGATCGGCCGCCCGCACGGGCTCCGCGGGGACGTGTCCGTGGAGGTGCGTACCGACGAGCCGGACCGGCGCTTCGCCCCGGGCACGGCCCTGGCCACCGACCCCGCGTCGGCCGGCCCGCTGGTCGTCGAGTCCCGCCGCTGGCACTCCGGGATCCTGCTGGTCAGGTTCGAGGGCGTGACCGGCCGTGACCGGGCCGAGGATCTCCGCGGCACCATGCTCGTCATCGACTCGGACGACATCCCGCCCTCCGACGATCCCGACGAGTTCTACGACCACCAGCTCATCGGCCTCACCGTGGTCAAGCCCGACGGCGAGACGGTGGGAGAGGTGTCCGACGTGCTCCACCACGGCCAGGACCTGCTCGTCGTACGGCGCGGCAAGGCCGGGGCCGCCGGGGGCGGCGAGGTCTACGTGCCGTTCGTCAAGGCGCTGGTCCCGGTGGTCGACCTCGTCAAGGGCGTCCTCGTCGTGGACGGCCCCGCCGGGCTGCTCGACCCGGACGAGATCGTCTGACATGCGCGTCGACGTCATCTCCATCTTCCCCGAGTACTTCGCGCCCCTCGACGTCTCCCTCATCGGCAAGGCCCGCGAGCGCGGCATCCTCGACGTCCACCTCCACCAGCTCCGCGACCACGCCCACGACGTGCACCGCACCGTGGACGACACCCCCTACGGGGGCGGTCCCGGCATGGTCATGAAGCCGGGCCCCTGGGGGGAGGCCATCGACGCGGTCCTCGCCTCCGGCCCGGCCGGACCGCCGAGGATGATCGTGCCGACTCCCAGCGGCGTGCCCTTCACCCAGAGGCTGGCGATGGAGTACGCCGCCGAGCCGTGGCTGCTGTTCACCCCGGCCCGCTACGAGGGCATCGACTCCCGGGTGATGGCCGAGTACGGCGCCCGCATGCGTGTGGACGAGGTCAGCGTCGGCGACTACGTGCTCGCCGGGGGCGAGGTGGCCGTGCTGGTGATGATCGAGGCCGTCGGGCGGCTGCTGCCGGGCGTGCTCGGCAACGTCAACTCGGCCGTGGACGACTCCTTCGCGCCCGGCGCGATGGAGAACCTCCTCGAGGGCCCCGTCTATACCAAGCCGCCCGAGTGGCGGGGGCACGAGGTGCCGGAGATTCTGCTCTCCGGGCACCACGGGAAGGTCGCCCGGTGGCGGCGGGACCAGGCGCTGCGCCGTACCGCGAGGAACCGGCCCGAGCTGCTGGCGGCGCTCGACCCGGAGAGCCTGGACAAGCACGACAGGCGAGCCCTGGCGGAATTGGATCTCCCCCAGGCGGGGCCGGCGGATCTCGAGGGCCGGCCGTCCTGACCGGTTGATTTCCGGTCGGTCGGGAAAATATGGCAGACTGAAGCGTTGCCGCCGACTGAACGCCGGCTGGCGCGCGCCGCCGGGCAGACGGTTCCGGCTCCGAGACATAGTCCACTTCAGCACGCGTGTCCATCGCGACGCCGCCCCGTCGCGGCCGGATGGACCTCCGTGTGCGCTCGTAAATGAGGTACCACTGCCATGCACACGCTGATCAGCGAGCTCGAGAAGTCCGCGCTCCGCACCGACGTCCCGGACTTCCGGCCCGGTGACACGCTTGAGGTCCACGTCAGGGTCATCGAGGGCAGCCGGTCCCGTGTCCAGGTCTTCAAGGGCTTCGTCCTGCGTCGCCAGGGCGGTGGCTCCCGCGAGACCTTCACCGTCCGCAAGGTCAGCTACAGCGTCGGTGTCGAGCGGACCTTCCCGGTGCACAGCCCGGTCATCGAGAAGATCACTCTCGTGACCCGTGGCGACGTCCGCCGCGCCAAGCTCTACTACATGCGTGACCTGCGCGGCAAGGCCGCTCGCATCCGCGAGAAGCGCGAAGCCCGCTAGGCGCGTCAGCGTCCGCCGACCTGGCCCGTGCCCCCGTCACCGGGGAGCGGGCCAGTCGCATGTAAGGAGGTTTGACCTCCTATGGCAATACGCATGGCTATGCGGTACCCCGTCACTCGACCACTTGGTACCGCCCATCATCTAGGCTCGTCAGCGATGACTAGCGAAGACCGGGAGTACGGCGCAGTCTCGCGTCGACCTGTCGAGGACGAGGTGGACGTGGTCGCCGAAGACACTCAGAAGACCGCCGGAGACGGCAAGGACAAGAAGAAGGGCTCCTTCTGGAAGGAGTTGCCTGTCCTGGTCGTCGTGGCGTTGGTGCTCGCCCTCATAATCAAGACCTTCGTGATCCAGGCCTTCTACATCCCGTCGGAGTCGATGGAGAACACCCTCCTCACGAACGACCGGGTCCTGGTCAACAAGCTCGTCTACCGCGTCCGCGACATCGAGCGCGGCGACGTGGTGGTCTTCTCCGGGGTCGACTCCTGGGACCCCGAGATCGACCTTGAGGAGCCGCCCAACCCGGTCGCGGGATTCTTCCGCTGGGTCGGCACCGCCTTCGGCGTGGTCCCCGGCGAGAAGGACTACATCAAGCGGGTCATCGGCGTCGCCGGCGACACCGTGAAGTGCTGTGACGCCAAGGGCCGGGTGACGGTCAACGGGGTTCCCCTCGACGAGGAGTACCTCTACCCCGGCGACGTGCCGTCCCAGAGCTTCTTCGAGGCCAAGGTCGGTGAGGGGCGCCTGTGGGTGATGGGCGACCACCGGCTGGTCTCCCTCGACTCCCGCTCCCACCTGGGTGATCCCGGTGGCGGGACGATCCCGGTGGACAAGGTGATCGGCCGGGCCTTCGTGATCGTGTGGCCGTTCTCCAGGGCCACGACCCTTCCCATTCCCGACACCTTCGGCCAGCCGGCCCTCAAGGCCGCCGCGGCCCTGGGAGGGGCCGCTCCGCTCCTCGCGGGCTTCGCGGGCGCCGTGCCGCTGGTGCTGTGGCGTCGTCGCTGGCTCTCAAGGCGGTAGCCCCATCTCATGACCGTTGAACCCGAGGCTGAGAAGAAGAAAGAGAAGAGCGGCAAGGGCGGTGGCCTGCGCGAGTCGCTGTTCCTGCTGGTGTGCGGGGTGGTGGCGGCGCTGCTGTTGCAGGCGTTCGTCTTCCAGTCGTTCTGGATCCCGTCGGAGTCGATGCAGAACACCCTTCTGGTGGGTGACCGGGTGGTCGTCAACAAGCTGCACGGCGACTCCGAGCGCGGCGACATCGTGGTTTTCAGGGGCTGGAACAACGAGGACACCATCAAGCGGGTGATCGCGGTCGGCGGTGACACGGTGAAGTGCTGTGACGCCAAGAAGCGGATCACGGTCAACGGGGTGCCGCTCGAGGAGAGCTCCTACCTCTACTCCGGCGACTTCCCCTCGGGGGAGCCGTTCGAGAAGGTCGTTCCCAAGGGGCGGCTGTGGGTCATGGGCGATCACCGCACCTCCTCCGCCGACTCGCGCGCCCACGAGGAGAGGCTGGGAGAGGGGTCGATTCCGGAGAGCGACGTCATCGGCCGTGCCGTCGCGATCTACTGGCCGTTCTCCAGGGCCGCGGTGCTTTCGAGGCCGGAGAGCTTCCTCAAGGTGAGATAGCGGTACCGAATGCACCGGAGGGGGCGTACTCTCTGGTCATGGTCGCTCTGTCACCCGTGGTGCCATGACGGTTGCGTTTCGCCCCAGACCCAGCGTGGTCCGGCGGGATTCGGGACTGTACGGCTACGAGCGGGCTCTCAGCCGGCGCGGGCTCGGTCCCGTGGCGGGAGTCGACGAGGCGGGCCGGGGCGCCTGCGCCGGGCCGCTGGTGGTCGCCGCCGTGGTGCTGGGCGGCCCGATCGACGGCCTGGACGACTCCAAGCTGCTGACGGCCTCCCGGCGCGAGTCGCTGTTCGAGCGGATCACGGTGACCGCGCGGGCGGTGAGCGTGGTGGTGATCCCGCCGGGTGAGATCGACGCCCGGGGCCTGCACAGATCCAACATCGGAGGAATGCGCAGGGCCGTGGCGCGGTTACCCTGTCACCCCGGCTACGTTCTGACCGATGGGTTCCCCGTTCCCGGCCTGCCCGCGCCGTCGCTGGGCGTGTGGAAGGGAGATCAGGTCGCGGCCTGCATCGCCGCGGCCTCGATCGTGGCCAAGGTGACGCGGGACGAGATGATGGTGGCGCTGCACGAACGCCATCCCCGGTACGGATTCGCCGTGCACAAGGGGTATGGCACCGCCGACCATCGCAGGGCTCTCAGAACCTACGGTCCGTGTCCGGATCACCGCTTCTCGTTCTCGACGGTGGCGCGGTCAGGAGCGGGCGAGGTGATGGGTGAGAATGAAGTGGGGGCCGGTGCCGTCTGATCGGGCGGGCCGGGGTGGGCGTTTAACAGGAGGACCGGTATGAGCGCAGAGGATCTCGAAAAGTACGAAACCGAGATGGAGCTGCAGCTTTACCGTGAGTACCGCGACGTTGTCGGCCTTTTCACCTATGTCGTGGAGACCGAGCGGCGCTTCTATCTCACCAATTCCGTCGACCTCGACGTGCGCACCGCTGAGAACGGTGACGTGTTCTTCGATGTGAAGATGCAGGACGCCTGGGTCTGGGACATGTACCGCCCGGCGAGGTTCGTCAAGAACGTCCGCGTGGTGACCTTCAAGGATGTGAACGTCGAGGAGCTCGCCAAGCCCGATCTGGAGATGCCCAAGGAGGGCTTCTCCTCCTGAGCGGCTTTCCCGGGCCCTTTTTCCCGGTGGCTTTCCCGGCGGCTTCGAAGGCGCCCTCGAGAGGCTGGAGGGCCGAGGGGCCGGTGGGGTGGGGCTGAGCGCTTCGAGGCCTCGTGATGCGGCTGAGCGGCCGCGAGACGTTGTCCACAGCCACGCTCCGTGCCCGGCCGGATTTCCACAGAATCGCGCTCGGCTTCTTGGCGGTGCGGTGAGCTGAGCGAAGGTCTGGAACCGGAGGTGGTTCCATGGCCGCGAAAGATGAGCTCGGCAAGCACGGCGAGCAGATCGCCGTCGATTATCTGCTGGCACACGACCTGCAGATCCTGGATCGCAACTGGCGGTGCCCGGACGGGGAGATCGACATCGTCGCCCGGGAGAGACGCACGCTCGTCGCGGTGGAGGTGAAAACCCGTTCGGGGCGCAGCCACGGCACCGCCTTCGAAGCGGTCACCGACGCGAAGATCGCCCGTCTGCGCAGGCTCGCGGCCAGCTGGCTCGCCGAGCGTCAGGACCGATTCGACGCGATCCGCGTCGACGTCGTCGCCCTGGAGCGGTTCGCCGGGGATTTCGCCATCCGCCACGAGCGGGGGGTGTGCTGATGTCTCCCGGCGTGTTGATGTTCCCTGGCGCATCGATGTTCCCCGGCGTGTCGGCGTCTCCCGCGCCGCCGATCTCTCCCGGCCTGTCGTGGATCATTCGCTCTCCGCGGGGGGTGGGGTGAGTGGCCGTCGCACGCACGCGCTGCGTCGCCCTGGTCGGGGTGACCGGCCGTCTCGTCGAGGTCGAGGCCGATGTCGGCAGTGGCGTGGCGGGCCTCCACCTCATCGGCATGCTCGACACCGCGCTGAGCGAGGCCCGAGACCGGGTCCGTTCCGCCCTGGTCAACAGCCGATACGCCTGGCCCGACGCCCGGATCACGGTCAGCCTGTTTCCCGCCAGCCTGCCCAAGCGTGGAAGCCTGTTCGACGTCGCGATCGCCATGGCCCTGCTCGCGGCGGCCGGGTTCGTGCCCGCCGCCAGGGTCGCCGAGCCGATCTTCCTGGGCGAGCTGGGCCTGGACGGCTCGGTCAGGCCGGTGCGGGGTGTGCTCCCCGCCGTGCTGGCGGCCGTCGCCGCCGGTGCCCACACCGTCGTCGTTCCCGCCCGTAACGCCGCCGAGGCCGGTCTCGTGCCGGGGGTGAGCGTGGTTCCCGCGACCACGCTGGGCGCCCTGGTGCGCTGGTTGCGGAGCGACGAGCCGGCGGGAGGTCTTCCGCCGGGTTCCGGCCGGGCCGGTTCCGGAGGGTGCGGGGGAGCCGGGGCGGGGGAGCCCGGTGCCGATACCAGTGATCGCGGCCCGGGGGTCGCGTTCCCGCTCCCGCCGGGATCTCCCGGCGAGGCCGGCCCCGGAGACGCCCACGATGCCGGGGAGGGCCCGGACGACGCTCCCGACCTGGGAGACGTCGCGGGGCAGCCGCTCGCCCGTCGCGCGCTGGAGATCTGCGCCGCCGGAGGACACAACCTCTGGATGCTCGGTCCCCCCGGCACCGGCAAGACCATGCTCGCCGAGCGGCTGCCGACCCTGCTCCCCGCTCTGGAGCGGGACCAGGCCCTGGAGGTGACCGCCATCCACTCGGTCGCCGGTGTGCTGCCCAGGGACCGCCCCCTGCTGGTCCGCCCGCCGTTCGTGGCGCCCCACCACACCGCGACCGTCGCGTCCGTCATCGGCGGGGGCAGCGGGATGATCCGTCCGGGGGCGGTCTCACTGGCCCACCGGGGAGTGCTCTTCCTGGACGAGGCGCCCGAGTTCTCGACGACCGTTCTCGACGCGCTCAGGCAGCCGCTCGAATCGGGGCGGGTGACGGTCTCCAGGGCGTTGGCGTCGGTGACCTTCCCCGCCAGGTTCATGCTGGTGCTGGCGGCCAACAGATGCCCGTGCGCGCGGCCCTCCACCCCGGAGGATCCGTGCACGTGCGCTCCCGCGGCCCGCCGCCGCTATCTCGCGAGGCTCTCCGGCCCGCTGCTCGACCGGGTGGACGTCAAGGTCGGCCTGTTCCGTTCGACCAGGCGCGAGCTCCTCGCCGACCGTCGGTTCATCGAGTCGAGCGGGGTGGTGGCCGAGCGGGTGCTGCTCGCGCGTGAGCGGGCCGCCAAAAGGTTCGCGAACACGCCGTGGCGGTGCAACGCGGAGGTGCCCGCCCGAGCCCTCCACACCGAATACCGGCCGCCGCCCGCGGCGATGTCGCCGCTGCTCGGGCATCTCGACAGCGGCCGGTTGAGCGCCCGGGGCCTCGACCGGATCATCAAACTGGCCTGGACTCTGGCCGACCTCGCGGGCAAGGAGCGGCCGGAGCTCCACGAGACCAACTCCGCGCTGGGGCTATGGCTGGGGGAGGAACGATGAGCGACAGGCTCGCACGGCTCACCCTGATGCGCCTGGCCGAGCCGGGCGACACCGTGATGGGCGCTCTCGTCGCCCTGCGCGGCCCGGAGGCCGCCGTCGCCCTGGTCCGGAAGGGGTCCGCGGACGCGGATCTCACCCGATGGTTCGCCGAAACGCACGGCCGCCCGGCCGGAAATCCCGGCCGATCGGTGGGCGGCCCCGGCCCGTCGGCTGGAAGATCCGGCCCACGAGAGGCAGGCTCGGGCCCGCACGACGGAGGTCCCGGTTCAGTTGGCGAAGGTCCCGGCCGGTGTGGCGGGAGTCCGGAGCCGCCGGGCGGGAGGTCCGGCTCAGCCGGTGAACGGTTCCCTCCGCGTGGTGGGGGCGAGGGCCCGCATGACGGGAGCCCGGAGCCGGGAGACGGAGCATCCGGCCCGTCCGGGGAACGCCCCCTTCGGCACGACGCCTCGGAGGCGGTGCGGCACGGGAGACCGAGCGTGTCCGGCGGCCGCTCCGGCGGCGGCCGGTCTGGGACGGACAACGGCTCGGAGGCCGCGCGGGATGGGCGGCTCGCGGCCAGGCTGGACCGGATGGTCGCCTCCTGGGCGGCCCGGTTGAAGACGGCCGACCCCGCGCGTGACCTGGCCGAGGGCGAGCGGATAGGGGCGAGGCTGGTGGTTCCCGGCGATCCCGAATGGCCGACCCAGCTGGACGACCTGGGAGACTCCAGGCCCCATGCCCTCTGGCTCCACGGCGACGCCGACCTGCGGTTCTCCTGTCTCAGATCCGTCGCGGTCGTCGGTTCCCGAGCCGCCACGCCCTACGGCACGCACGTGGCGGCGGAGCTCGGGGCGGGGCTGAGCGAGAGGGGGTGGGGTGTCGTCTCCGGCGGCGCCTACGGCATCGACGGCGCCGCCCACCGGGGCGCCCTCGCCTGCGAGGGACCGACCGTCGCCGTGCTGGCCTGTGGCGCCGATGTCGCCTACCCCAGCGCGCACCAGCAGTTGTTCGCCGCCATCCGGGAACGGGGGGTGCTGGTCAGCGAGTGCCCCATGGGCGCGCACCCGACCAGGCCGAGGTTCCTCATCAGGAACCGCGTCATCGCGGCCCTGTCCAGGGGCACCGTGGTCGTCGAGGCGGCCGTGCGGAGCGGAGCGCTCAACACCGCCGGGCACGCGATCGCGCTCAACCGCCACCTGGCCGCGATGCCGGGCCCGGTGACCTCGGAGTTCTCGGCGGGGTGCCATCGGCTGATCCGCCAGGGCAGGGCCATCTGCGTCACCGGTCCCGAGGAGGTGATCGAACTCGCCGGGACGATGGGCACCGACCTGGCTCCCGAGCCGCGCGGTCCGGTACTTCCTCGCGACCGGCTCGACCCGGAGACCCGGAAGGTCGTCGAGGCCATGCCCACCCGGATCGGCGTGGGCCCCGCGACGATAGCCGTCGCCGCGGGGGTCGACCTGGAGACCGTGCTCGCCTGCCTCGGAGGCCTGGCGGCCGCGGGCTACGTCGAACGCGTCTCCCGGGGCTGGCGCCTCCGCCCCGACCGCCCTCCCGGCGGGTAGCCCGTTCCCGGGTCGCGAGGGGCGGTCGTCGGTCGAGCCCAAGGAGCCGAGGCGGCTCGAGTCAAGGGCTCGAAACGGCCCAAGCCAAGGAGCCGGAACAGCGCAGGACAAGGAGTCGAGGCGGCTCAAGCCGAAAACTCGTAACGGGGCTTCGGAGCAGCCTACGAAGGGGGCCGCGAGGCCGGAGCCGGCCACAGGGGAAGGAGGCGGACCTGGCCATGACCGAGGAGGAGCAGAGGGTCGAGGTAGGCACGGTCGCGGAGCAGGCCCCAGTGCAGGCAGGAGGCGGGACAGTGCCCAGGGACGTCCTGAAGGGTGCCGATCACCTCGCCGGTGGCCACCGCCTGCCCGCGCCGCACCGAGGGCTGGACGGGAAGGTAGGTCGTCCGCAGGCCACCGGGGTGAAGCACGGTCACCACGCCCCGGTCCGCGAGCGGCCCGGCGTAGCCGACCGTTCCCGCTCCCGCGGCCCGCACCTCGGCTCCGGAAGACGCGGAGAGGTCGGTGCCCCGGTGACCGGCCAGCCACGGCTGTGCCGGTGGTGCGAAGCCCCTGAGCACCCGCGGCCGTCCGGCGAGCGGCCATTCCCAGCGCGGCCATTCCCAGCGCGGCCGTTCCCCGTGGGGCCGTCCTCCGTGGGGTCGTTCCCGGTGGGGCCGTTTCCCGTGAAAGGAGGGGGCGGGTGCCCCGGCCGGACGCGCCGTTCTCGCCGGGCCGCGCGCACCCGGGCGGGCGGACGCGAGGGTGGTCGTGGGAGTCGTCACGCCGTACGCGCGGCCGGTCATGCCGGTGGGGTGGGCGAGGGCGGTCGCGTGACGGGCGCCCGCTGCCGCCGGTGTGGCCAGGATCAGTGAGCACAACAGGGCTCGCAGCCCCACGGTGTGGACGGACTTCATGCTCGTGAGCATGAAGTCCCGTGATGGACCGGGTATGGGCCGAATGGGATTCTGTGGATAGGCGGTCGAGGATGTGGCTGAGGATGGGGACGAAGAGGGTCGCAGAACATCATGTGAGCGATGAGAGTCCTGGCGTGTCGCGTGAGATGAGCTGGGATGGGATGGCCCAGAGATATCGACTGAGCGGGAAGAGCCGGAGAACGTCGTATGAGCGGGGAGAGCCCGGAACGTCGTGTGAACGGGGAGAGCGGGGGAACGTCGGGTGAACGGGGAGAGCGGGGGAACGTCGGGTGAGCGGGGGAGAGCCCGGAACGTCGTGTGCGAGTGAGGATCGCGTGGTCGAAGAGCGTATCCGCGAGCTGGCCGCCGAGGTGGGCGTCGAGCTGCCGCCGGTCAGGGTGAGCGGGGACGATCCGGTGCTGCCCTCCGTCTTCCGGGTGGGCACCGCGGCCGCCGTCGCCGTCGGGGCCGCCACCGCGGCCGCCGCGGCGCTCAAAGGAGGCGGGAGCCAGGCCGCGGTGGACGTGCGGGAGGCGGCGATCGCCTTCCTGGACGAGCGTCACTTCAGGATCGACGGAGTCGCCGTGGATCTGTGGGCTCCCCTCTCCGGTGACTACCGCACCGCCGACGGCTGGGTCCGGCTGCACTGCAATTTCGACCACCACCGTGACGCGGTCCTCACGGCGCTGGGACTGCCCGCCGATACGGGCAGGGACGCCGTCGAACGCGCCTGCGCGGGGCGTACCGCCGTCGAGGTCGAGGAGGCGGTGACGTCCGCGGGAGGATGCGCGGCGGCCATGCGCGACCGCGCCGGATGGCGTGAGCACCCGCAGTCGCGGGCGGTCGCCGCGTCGCCGCTCGTTCACCTGACCCGGATCGGCGATTCCGGTGGTCCGAGGCCCGGTGCTCCGAGAGGCGGGGGAGGGCGGGCGCTCGACGGGGTGCGGGTGCTCGATCTGACCAGGGTGATCGCCGGGCCGGTGGCGACCCGCACGCTGGCCGCCCACGGGGCCCAGGTGCTCAGGGTGGGTGCCCGGCATCTTCCCGAGGTTCCGGGGCCGGTGATCGGCACCGCGTTCGGCAAGCGGTCCTGCCATCTCGACCTGAGGACTCCGGCCGGGAGCGCCGCGCTGCGCGACCTGGTGGCGGAGGCCGATGTGCTCGTGCAGTCCTACCGGCCGGGCGCCCTCGAAGCGCTGGGGTTCGGTCCCCGGAGGCTGGCCGGGATCAGGCCGGGAATCGTGTGCGTCGATGTCTCGGCGTACGGCGGGCGGGGGCCGTGGGCGGGCAGGCGTGGGTTCGACAGCCTGGTACAGATGGTGTCCGGTATCGCCCGCGAGGGTGGCGACGGATCGCGGCCGCATCCGCTGCCCGCCCAGGTTCTCGACCACGCCACCGGCCACCTGGCCGCCTTCGGCGCGATGGCCGCCCTGCTCCGCCGATCCACCGAGGGGGGATCCTGGAGAGTGGAACTCTCCCTGGCCGGGACCGCGCGGTGGTTGGACGGTCTCGGCAGGGTCGACGGAGCGGCCACGCCGGAGCCTGACGTCACCGACATGATCGAGGAGATGGACAGCGCCTTCGGCCGCCTGACCTACCTCAGGCCGCCCGGCACCGTCGACGGCGTGTCACCGTACTGGTCGAGTCCACCCCCGCAGAGGGGCGAGCACCCGCCCGCCTGGTGGTGAGACCTTTCCACGACCGCTCCCGGAGGTCCTCTCCCGAATCCTGAACGCCCTCCTCCCGCGCCCTCTCCCGGCGGTCTTTCCCGAACGCCCTCTCGCGAGAGACCCCCGCGAACAGCTACGCCGCGGACGTACCCGCGGTGCGGGCCCACCCGTGGCCGGCATGTCCGTGCGGGCAGGAGCGGCTCGCCGCGGGGTCATCGGGTTCGGGATGGATCATCGGGGGCGGGGGCGGGGGCGGGGGAATGACGCAGGGGAGAGAGCCAGATCCAGGCGATCGTGGTCAGGGCTCCGGCCGCTGAGATCCAGAACACCGGGCGCAACCCGAGCAGCTCGCCGGCCAGACCGCCCGTGAGACCGCCGAGGGTGAGGACACCCTGGATCATGAACGACTGCGTGGCGTTGACCCGGCCCCGCAGCTCGGCGGGGGTCTCGCGCAGGGTGATGGCGCCCATGCAGACGGAGAAGACCACGACGGCCGTGCCGGAGGTCACCGCGCTGGCGGACAGGAACAGGAAGCTGCGCCACACCGGTCCCGAGGCGAGCGCGGCGACCATGAAATCGACGGGGAAGAGCAGCACGGAGCAGGCCAGTATCCGGTTCTCGCCGAACCGCCGGGTCAGGCGCGGGACGAGGGCCGCACCGAGCAGGCCGCCGACGCCGAAGAAGGCGGTGATCGCGCCGACCAGCCCCGCGGGCAGGCCGACCACGGTGAGCGTGTAGATCACGAACAGTGCCATGTACACGCTGCCGAAGAAATTGATCGTGACCCCGGCGGCGCAGAGCGCGCGGAGCACCGGGTGCCCGGCCACCGTGCCCAGACCCTCGCGGATCTCGGTCCACATGCCGCGCGGAGGAGCGGGCGTGTGGTTCTCCGGCGCCTTGATCGACCTGATCAGGAACGCCGAGGCCAGGAACGACACCGCGTCGACCAGGATCGCGAACGGTGCCGTGACCAGGTGGACGAGCAGCCCGGCCAGACCCGGTCCCGCGACGGTCGCCACGGCGAAGGCCGACTGGAAGCCCGCGAGCGCCTCGGTCCGCTGGCTCTTGTGGATCACCGTGACCAGGTGCGGGAAGTTGACCGCCCGGAAGATCACCGAGCAGGTGCCGACGACGAACGCCACCGCGATCAGCCACGGCACGCTGAGCAGCCCGGTGAACCAGGCCGCCGGGATCGTGGCCATGGCGACGGCCGAGACCGTGTCGCAGGCGACCATGACCGGCCGGTGCCGCCTCAGCCGGTCGGCGAGGGCACCGGCCTGGAGCCCGATCAGCAGGTAGGGCAGCGAGGTCGCGGCGGTGAGCACGCCCATCTGGATCGGGGAGGCGCCGAGCAGGACGGCGGCGGTCAGCGGCACCGCCAGCCGGGAGACCTCGGTGCCGGTCTCGGTGACGGCGCGGGCGGAGAGCAGGAACCGGTAGTCGCGCTGCTTCCTGAGGGGCACCGGCCTGGTCGCGGAGGGCTCGGGAGCCGCGGGAGCCCCGGAGGTCGCGGAGGTCATGGGGATCCGTCTCCTTCCGGCTTCCGGAGACTCTGAAGGGAATGCTTCATAACTGTGAAGATAACCCTTCATAGTTATGAAGGCAATGCTTCACATATGGAGTGGGTACGGTCTGCACATGACCGAGGTACCGAGGCGGAAGTCCCTCACCGATCCCACGGCGATGCGCGCGCTGGCGCACCCCGCGCGGCTCGCGATCCTGAACCGGCTCCAGGCCGAGGGGCCCTGCACCGCGACCGAGGTCGCCGAGGTCGTCGGGGTCACGCCCAGCGCGGCCAGCTACCACCTGCGCATGCTCGCCAAGTACGGCTTCGTCGAGGACGCGCCCGCGCGCGGTGACGGCAGGGAACGGCTCTGGCGCTCCAGCGCCGTGGGTCTCAGCGTCAGTCCCGACCCGGACGACGGACCGGACGTGCGCGGCGCCAAGGAGTTCCTGATCAAGGCGTTGCTGGAGCAGGCGGCGGACGAGGTGAACAGGGCGATGGAGAACCTCGAGCGGGAGTCACGCGAGTGGCGGGAGGCCGCGATGTTCCACCGCGCCGTCCTGCTGGTCGACGCCGAGGAGCTGAGGGCGCTGAACGAGCGGATCGACGAGTTGCTCACCCCCTACAAGACCACCGTCAGGGACAGGGGGGACGCCCCGCCCGGTGCCCGGGTCTCCGAGGCGCAGGTCAGCCTCTTCCCCCGTGCCCAGCGCCGGCCGCACGGTCTTCCACGCGACGGGTAAGGGTCACCTGACGCCCGAAGGTCGGGAAGAGGCGCGGTTGCGGGTACACTTTTGGAGGCCTGTGAGTCATGGGCCGACTTCGCATGCCCCGTCAAGAACCGGGGTCCCTCGGTCCGGGCGAGAGCCCGGCTGGATCCTGTTCGGGGCATCAGGGCGACAGCCGCAGGCTGTCGCGTCCAACCGAGAACAGCGCCCAGAGATGGGCGCCCCGATCTGGAGGACGATCAATGTCCACCCCCGTCGTCACCATGCGACAGCTGCTGGAAAGCGGCGTGCACTTCGGCCACCAGACCCGTCGCTGGAACCCGAAGATGAAGCGCTTCATCTTCACCGAGCGCAACGGCATCTACATCATCGACCTTCAGAAGTCGCTGGCCTTCATCGACAGGGCCTACGACTTCGTCAAGGAGACCGTCGCGCACGGCGGCACGATCATGTTCATCGGCACGAAGAAGCAGGCCCAGGAGGCCATCGCCGAGCAGGCCGCCCGCGTCGGCATGCCGTACGTCAACCAGCGCTGGCTGGGTGGCATGCTCACCAACTTCTCCACCGTGCACAAGAGGCTCCAGCGCCTGAAGGAGCTGGAGGAGCTCGACTTCGACAACGTGGCCGCCTCGGGGCTCACGAAGAAGGAGCTCCTCATGCGCCGCCGCGAGAAGGAGAAGCTCGAGCGCACCCTCGGCGGTATCCGCGACATGTCCCGGATCCCCAGTGCCGTGTGGGTCGTCGACACCAAGAAGGAGCACATCGGGATCAGCGAGGCTCGCAAGCTTCACATCCCGGTGGTGGCCATCCTCGACACCAACTGCGACCCCGACGAGGTCGACTACCCGATCCCGGGTAACGACGACGCCATCCGCGCCGTCGGCCTGCTGACCCGCGTCGTCGCCGACGCCGTCGCCGCCGGTCTCATGGCCCGCGCCGGCGCCAACCGCGGCGACGACAAGCCGGCCGTCGCCGGTGGCGCCGAGCCGCTGGCCGAGTGGGAGCAGGAGCTGCTCGCGGGCAGCGCCGACAGCGCCCCGGCCGCCGAGGCCGAGACCGCCGAGGCCCCCGCCGAGGCCGAGGCCGAGGTCGCGGGGACCGAGACCGCCGAGGCGACGGACGCTCCCGCCGCCGAGGACGAGTCCGCCGAGAAGACCGAGAAGCAGGCCTAGGTCACTTTCGTACGGCCCCGGCCGTACGACCCGCAAGACCCTTCCGGGTGGGTGCCGCTCAGTCGGGGGCACCCACCCGATCCACGACGATTCCCACGAGGAAAAGACAATGGCTTCCGTGAACATGGCCGACGTCAAGCGGCTTCGTGAGCTGACCGCCGCCGGCATGATGGACTGCAAGAAGGCTCTCGAGTCCTCCGAGGGTGACTTCGACCGCGCGGTCGAGATCCTCCGCCTCAAGGGCGCCAAGGACGTCGGCAAGCGTGAGGCCCGCACCGCTTCCAACGGCCTGGTCGCCCTGAAGCAGGAGGGCGACTCCGCCGCCGCGCTGCTGGAGCTCAACTGCGAGACCGACTTCGTCGCCAAGGGCGAGCGTTTCCAGGAGCTCGCGGGCCAGGTGGTCGACCACATCCTGGCCACCAAGCCGTCCGACGTGCCCTCACTGCTCGACTCCGAGCTCGACGGCAAGAGCGTCAAGACGCACCTCGACGAGGCCAACGCCGCGCTCGGCGAGAAGATCGAGATCCGCAGGTTCGCCGTGCTCGAGGGCGGTTTCATCGGCGCCTACATGCACAAGACCGACCCCCAGCTTCCCCCGGCGGTCGGCGTGCTCGTGCAGCTCGACTCCCCGAACGCCGACGTCGCCAAGGACATCGCGCAGCACGCCGCCGCGATGGCCCCGAAGTACCTCAGCCCCGCCGAGGTCCCGGCCGACGTCGTCGAGAAGGAGCGCGCGCTCTTCGAGGAGATGACCCGCGAGGAGGGCAAGCCCGAGGCCGCCATCGGCAAGATCGTTGATGGCCGGATCAACGGCTGGTACAAGGACTTCACCCTCCTTGAGCAGTCTTTCGTCAAGGACAACAAGAAGTCGGTCGCGAAGTTCGCGGACGAGAATGGTGTCAAGGTCCAGGCCTTCGTCCGCTTCAAGGTCGGCCAGGCCTAATCCCTGACATCCGCTCTTCAAACAGAGCATCAAACGAGGAGGCCGCCGCCGTGCAGGAGAACCCAGGACCCGCTACGCCGGCGGTTTCTTCGTACTCGGACCCGCTTCGCTGGAAGCGGGTGATGTTGAAGCTGTCCGGCGAGGCGTTCGCCGGCGGCGAGCCGCTGGGCATCGACCCGGGCGTCGTGGGCCACCTCGCCGACTCGATCGCCGAGGCCGTCCGCGGTGGCGTCCAGGTCTCGGTCGTCGTGGGCGGCGGCAACATGTTCCGGGGCGCCGCCCTGTCCGAGCGTGGCATGGACCGCGCGAGGGCCGACTACATGGGCATGCTCGGCACGGTCATCAACTGCCTCGCCCTCCAGGACTTCCTGGAGAAGCGGGGCATCGACACCCGGGTCCAGACGGCGATCACCATGCAGCAGGTCGCCGAGCCGTTCCTGCCCCGCCGTGCCATCCGCCACCTGGAGAAGGGGCGCGTGGTCATCTTCGGGGCGGGGCTCGGCTCGCCGTTCTTCTCCACCGACACCTGCGCCGCGCAGCGAGCGCTGGAGATCGGCGCCGAGGCGCTGCTCAAGGGCACCCAGGTGGACGGCGTCTACGACGCCGACCCCCGCAAGAACCCCGACGCCGTCCGGTTCGACCATCTCGAATATGGTGAGGTGCTGACCCGCGGCCTTGGAGTCATGGACGCCACCGCCATCAGCCTGTGCATGGACAACAGCCTGCCCATCGTGGTCTTCGACCTCATGGGCGAGGGCAACATCCTGCGGGCGGTGCGCGGTGAGAAGATCGGCACGCTGGTGAGTCCGGCACGGTGACGGGCCGGCACGGTGACAGGGCCGGTACGGCAACGGGAGCGAGCCCGACGCGGCGAGTGGAGTGGTACGCGAGGTAGGAGCGTCCCGCGAAGCGCGTGAGGGGCGCGTGACCGAGAAGACAGGGAGCGAGCCCGACGTGGCGAGTGGAGCGGTACGCGAGGTAGGAGCGTCCCGCGAAGCGAGCGAGGAGTGGTGAGCGACCACAGGACAAGGTGCGAACCTGACGTAGCGAGCTGAGCGGTACGCGACCGTGGCGGTCCAGGGTGGGCCTCCGGCGTCATGGCGTCCCGCGAAGTGCGTGAGGATGGGGAGTGACCGAGAAGACAGGGAGCCGCTGTGATCGACGAAACCCTCCTCGAAGCCGAGGAAAAGATGGACAAGGCCGTGTCGGTGGCGAAGGACGACTTCGCGGGCATCCGCACAGGTCGTGTCACCCCGTCGATGTTCAACAAGATCAGCGCTGAGTACTACGGGACACCCACCCCCATTCAGCAACTCGCCTCGTTCCACGTGCCCGAGGCGCGCATGGTCATCATCCAGCCTTTCGACAAGAGCTCGATGGCCGCGATCGAGAAGGCGATCCGCAACTCGGATCTCGGTGTGAACCCCGGTAACGACGGAGCGGTGATCCGGGTGGCCTTCCCCGAGCTGTCGGAGGAGCGCCGCAAGGAGTACATCAAGGTCGCCCGGAACAAGGCGGAGCACTCCAAGGTCTCCATTCGCAACATCCGTCGCAATGCCAAGGAGACCTTGGACAAGCTGATCAAGGATGGCGAGGCCGGTGAGGACGAGGTGCGCCGGGCGGAGAAGGAGCTCGACGACCTCACCCAGAAGCATGTCGCCAAGATTGACGAGCTGCTCAAGCACAAGGAAGCCGAGCTGCTCGAAGTCTGAACCATGATCCTTGTCCCGTGCGGGCCGTTGTCCGTACGGGGCAAGGATTTTGTGCAGGTATGAAAGTAGGACCCCCTGTGGAACCCGTGGCGGGCAGTAGCCGTACCGGCCGGAACCTCCCCGTCGCAGTGGCGGTGGGGCTCGCCCTGGCGGCGGTCATCATCGCCTCCCTCTATTTCGTGAAGGTGCTCTTCCTCGCCGTGGTGATCGCGGCGGTGGGCATCGGCGTGACGGAGCTGGTCCGGTCGTTCGAGGCCAGAGGCATCAACGTCCCGCTCGTCCCGGTCCTGGCGGGCATGACCGCCATGCTGGTCGGCGCCTACTGGGGCGGTGAGGTGACCGGCTCCGCCTGGGGCGGGACCGCCTGGCTGGTCGGCGTCTTCGCGATGACCGTGCTGGTGCTGATGATCTGGCGGATGTTCCAGGGCACCGAGAACTACGTCCGCGACATCACCGCGACCATCCTGGTCGTCGTCTACCCCTCCCTGCTCGCCGGGTTCGTGGCGCTGCTGCTCGCCGACCCCGACCAGGGCCCGGACCGGGTGGTCGTCTTCATCGCCACCACCGCCGCGAGCGACATCGGCGGGTATTTCGCCGGGATCTCCCTCGGCAGGCACAAGATGTCCCCGGTGATCAGCCCGAAGAAGACCTGGGAGGGCTTCGCCGGGTCGGCGCTGGCCTGCATGGCGGTGGGCGGCTGGCTGGTGGCGTGGCTGCTGGAGGACGACATCTGGAAGGGCGTCCTCATCGGCGCGGTCGTGGTGGTCTTCGCCACGCTCGGCGACCTCGTCGAGTCGGTGATCAAACGCGATCTCGGCGTC
The DNA here is from genome assembly GCF_051918945.1 of Streptosporangium sp. LJ11. Lineage (NCBI taxonomy): Bacteria > Bacillati > Actinomycetota > Actinomycetes > Streptosporangiales > Streptosporangiaceae > Streptosporangium > Streptosporangium sp. LJ11. Next base: position 50,041 of record NZ_JBPXMB010000023.1, on the reverse strand, counting down.
AAGGACATGGGCAGCGTGCTTCCCGGCCACGGGGGCATGATGGACCGCCTCGACTCCATGGTGGCCGCGCTGATCCCGGTCTGGGTGCTGCTCACCCTGCTGGTCTGAGCCTGCTGGTCTGAACCGCGCCGGCCGGGGTCACAGCGCCTCCCGCCCGCGCGTGACGTCCCGCACCCCGGTACGGTTCCCGCGCGGTCCCGGTCATCCCGCCCTGGTGAGCCGGGTCGCGGACAGGCGCGGGAGCACCGCCCGGTAGCCCTCGGCCGAGACCAGGCTCAGCTCGTCCGGGGTGATCGGGACGAGCCAGAGCCACTGCACGGAGTCGCCGCCGAAGGAGAAACCCGACAGGTCGGGCAGCCCCGGCAGTCCGGTCAGCATCATGACGCCGCCGTAGGCGGAGCCGAGCGGGAAGGTCTCCGGCCGGTGGTACCACCTGGCGGTGTGGCCGTGGCCCAGCCAGGTGACCGAGTGCCACGGATACTGCCCCAGCCACAGGAACAGCCGGGCCGCGTCGCGGGCGTCGCCGGGGGAGGCGACGGCGAGCTCCACCCGGGCGTACGCGTCCGGCCGGTCGATGTACTGCTCGACGGTGGGCATCCGCTGGCAGCTCATCCCGACCGTGGACAGGATCGTGTGCTCCCTGCCCCGCTCCGGGGGGCGTTCGGTGATGCCCACCGCGGGCATCCGCTCGCCCCCCGCGTCCCAGAACCTGCCCGCGGTACCGACCTTGCGGTCCAGGTGCCCCATCACGAACTGCTGGAACGTGGCCCAGGAGCCGTCTCCCGCGCGCCACTCCCAGTAGGCGCGGGCCTTGGCGATCCGGGAGGCCAGACCTTCGTGGGCCTCCTCCAGCGACCAGGCGAACGGGGACTCGCCCAGCGCGTCGCGGGAGTAGCCGGGCATTCCCCTGCCCATGTCCGCCCATCCAGGAATGACCGCGAGCAGCTCGTCGTTCTCGTACAGGGCGACGCCGTCGCCCTCCTCGAACCACAGCGATCGCAGCGCGCCCAGGGGCCCCCTGCCGTCGGGGTGGCGGGTGTTCGCCCTCGGGGCCACCGGCGGCAGTTCGGAGTCCAGGCGGTCCGGGTCGATCCCGTCCGGGGCCGGGCGGTGGTTGGCCAGCCAGACGGCTCCGTGCACCGTTCCCCCCGGCCCGCACAGGTAAGCTACCGAGGAAGTCTCGTCGCGTTCGACCACCAGGGTGCGGCTCCCGTAGGGGTTGACGTCGGTGAGCACGACCTCGACGCCGTCCCCCCGCTGTTCCGCGGGGCCCGTGGGGCGGTTTGTCGCCATACCTCCGGACTCTAGATCACCGTCGGGCACCGCTTCGAGCATTCGCGTAACCGTTGAGAGAAGGCGTTGGACTTGTCGACCGTCAGCCCGTCCGGGACCCCCGTACCCGGCCAGCTCACCTTCGTGGCGCCGCGCCGGGCCAAGCCCGCCCGCCATCTGGCCGACCTGACCATGGCCGAGCGCCGGGCGGTCGTCGCCGAACTGGGCGAGAAGCCGTTCCGCGCCGACCAGCTCTCCCGGCACTACTTCGAGAAGTTCAACGGCGATCCCGAGCTGATGACGGACCTGCCGGCCGCGGCCAGGGAGAAGTTCGCCACCGCGCTGTTCCCCAGCCTGCTGACCTCGGTCAGGGAGATGACCACCGACGCGGGCACCACCCGCAAGACGCTGTGGCGGCTCTTCGACGGCGCGCTGGTCGAGTCGGTCCTCATGCGCTACAGCGACCGTACGACCATGTGCGTGTCGTCACAGGCCGGATGCGGTATGAACTGCCCGTTCTGCGCCACCGGCCAGGCGGGTCTGACCCGCAACATGACCACCGCCGAGATCGTCGAGCAGGTCGTCGCCGGGGCCCGCGCGCTCGCGGCCGGCGACGTCCCGGGCGGTCCCGGGCGGGTCAGCAACGTGGTCTTCATGGGCATGGGCGAGCCGCTGGCCAACTACAAGGCCGTGATCGGCGCCGTCCGCCGCATGGTCGAGCCCGCTCCCGACGGCCTGGGCATCTCCGCCCGCGGCGTCACCGTCTCCACGGTGGGCCTGGTCCCGGCGATCGGCAAGCTCGCGGCCGAGGGCCTGCCGGTGACGCTGGCCCTCTCGCTGCACGCGCCCGACGACGAGCTCCGCGACACGCTGGTGCCGATCAACACCCGCTGGAAGGTCGCCGAGGTCCTCGACGCCGCCTGGGACTACGCGGCCAGGACCAAGCGCCGGGTCTCCATCGAGTACGCGCTGATCAAGGACATCAACGACCAGGAGTGGCGCGCCGACCTGCTCGGCAAGCTGATCAAGAACAAGCTGGTGCACGTCAACCTGATCCCGCTCAACCCGACCCCGGGTTCGAAGTGGACCGCTTCCCGCCCGGAGGACGAGCGCGCCTTCGTCCGCCGCCTGGAGTATCACGGCGTGCCGGTGACGGTCCGCGACACCCGTGGCCGCGAGATCGACGGCGCCTGCGGCCAGCTCGCCGCCGCCGAGTAGCCCTTACCGTACGGCTGCGCCCCCCGAGGCGCCGACCGCCGCCCCGGCTTACCCACCCGGGGCGGCGCTCCCCGGCCACCCCACCCTCCCACCGCATCGCCAACCGGCCCGGTGTGGCCCGCCCGGATCCCCACGCCGTCGCCTTGGCGTTCCCCGGCACGGTCATGCTCGTATCGATCGGCATCCCGCGAAGCAGCGGCCATTCCGCCGCGTTGCCTGCGACCGTGCTGGCGGAGACCTGGCGACCGATCCACCGGTAAAGCAGCGACCATCCTGCCGGCAACCCAGCGGCCATCCTGTCATCAGACCTCATGCTGTGACGTGCTTGTCCCATGGTCAGCGGCTCACAGACTCCTCTCGGCAGGATCGTTCCACGACGCGCGGAAAGGCTCGTCGAGGAGGCCTTGGCCGACACCCGCGTCACCCTCGTCACCGGGGCACGCCAGTGCGGCAAGAGCACCCCGGTCCGGCTCCTCGCCAAGGGGCGCGCCGGAGAGTGGCGCAACCTCGACACCCTCGCCGTCCGCCAGGCCGCGCTCACCGACCCCGCCGATTTCGTGGTGGGAATCGTCCTCTGCACGGGGACACAGACGCTCCCGTTCGGCGACCGCATGCGCGCCATGCCGGTGAGCGCCCTCTGGGAGGTCGCCGCTCCGTGTGGGTGACCACCTGATCGCCGGTTACGGCATCGGGATCAACGGGACGCGTCGCCAGGGCTGGTTCTCCAGTCGGGTCTCCTCTTCCAGGTTGCGGGCCGGTTCTCCCACGGTCGCTCCGCGGCGAACGTTGCACAGGCCGTGCTCAAGCCCGTAAGCCGACATGCCGGTACGTCGCACGTCGCTCAGCCGCCCCGACGCACCGGATCTGCTCGCGGTGGTGGACGAAGGTGTCGTTCGTCGCCCGACAGGCGGGCACGAACTGATGCGCGACCGGCTGCAAGCTCTGCTGAACGCCGCGTGCCGACCCAACGTGACGATCCGCGTCCTTCCCTACGGTGTCGGGGAGCACGCCGGGCTCGTCCGCGTGGCGGTGTCGTCGTCCACGTCGATGACAGGGCACGAACTCCACTGAATCGGATACCCATTTAGAGGAAATGCTGCCATTTTCTCCTGTTTCTACCTTCGAATATGTAGTGATCCGCTACCGTCGCCCGTTACGACAGAAGATCGACTAGAGACTGGAGCATTGTGCGAAGAAGAATCTCTTGGTTCGCCGTCCTCCTGGCGATGGTGACGGTTTTACCGGTCGCGGTGGCCAACGCGGACACCGAGGTAGCGAGGGCGCAAACCATCGTTTGGGCGCCCTGTGAGGAGGAGCCCGCCGCCGAGTGCGGCACGTTGAGCGTGCCCATCGACTGGTCGAAGCCGGGCGGGGCGAAGGTCGACATCGCCGTCGCGCGGCGGAAGGCCACGGATCCGGCCGCGCGGGTCGGTTCGCTGGTGATCAATCCCGGTGGTCCGGGCGGGTCGGGCGTGGAGGCCGTGTACGGCGCCCCCGGGTCCTACACCGAGGAACTGCAGCGACGGTTCGACATCGTCGGGTTCGACCCTCGGGGCGTGGGGCGCAGCAACCCGGTGATCTGCTCGGCGTCGGTGTACAACCGGATGCCGCACACCGTCATGAGAAGCCAGGCCGACTTCGACGCCTGGAACGCGTTCACCAAGAAGCTGCACGCCGACTGCCGCGCTCGTACCGGTCCGCTGTACGACCACGTCGATTCCGCCGACGTCGCCCGTGACCTGGACGCGCTGCGCGCCGCCCTGGGCGAGGAGAAGCTCACCTACTACGGGATCTCGTACGGCACGCTGATCGGCCAGATGTACGCCGAGCTGTTCCCCGGCCGAGTCCGGGCCCTTGGGCTCGACAGCAACATGGACCACAGCCTCGGCGTCGCGGGCTTCCTGGCCACCGAGGCGCTCGCCATCGAGGACGCGTTCGACCAGTTCGTCGGCTGGTGCGAGCAGGACACCAGCTGCGTCCTGCATGGGCGCGACATCCGTGCGATCTGGAAGGACCTGCGGGAGAAGGCGCGGCGTGGTGAGCTGAAGTATCCGAGCACGGGCCAGACGATGACCGAGTTGCAGGTCATCTACAACGCCGCACTGGGCACCGAGGGGCCGGCCTGGAACCTACTGAGCGAGGTGATCAACTGGTTGGACGGCGGGCCGCCGCCGGAGTGGGCGCCCCCGCTGCCCGGCCGACAGCCCGTGGAGGGTGACGTCGCCTATCTGCCGACCGCGGTTCTCTGCCAGGACTACAACCTCCAGGTGCGTAACTACTCGGAGTACGCCGCGCTCATGCGTGTCTCCAACCGGCTCGCACCCGACACGGGGTACCACCCGTACCCGATCGACGATCTGCCGATCTGCATGAACTACCCGACCACCAACGCGCCGCACGCACTGCGATACACGGGCGACGCCCCGCTGCTGCTCGGGAATTCCCTGCACGATCCGGCCACCCCGTGGATATGGTCCGCCAACGCGGCCCGTCAGCTCGGGTCCAAGGCGGTGTTGCTCACATACGAGGGCTGGGGACACCGCATCTACGGCAAGGACAAGTGCCAGACGGACATCTTCGACGAGTACCTGATCTCGCTGAAGGTGCCGCCGCGCGGCACGCGCTGCGCCGTGGGCACGCCCGAGGAGAGCGTGCTCAAGCAGCAGGCGCCGTCACGGACGTGGCCGACCGGCCCGAACCACTGGGCGGCCGGCCCGGTCGCGGCCTCGCCCGCCTTCTGACTCCGGAGGCGGGTCTCCGCCCGGGTGCTCATCCGGGTGAGATTCGTGTGGCTGTCGAGTGAGTGGGTGTCGTCGAACCACGGCGAGTCCGGTGGTTCGACGACACCCGTTCAGGGGTTCAGGCGGCGGAGCCGTGCGTACAGGGTGAGGCTCGCGGCGGTCCAGAAGAGGGTGGCGGCGGAGATGGGGAGCACGACGGTGTCGAGCAGGCCTGCGTTGGCGGCGCGCATCCAGGGCATGATCGGCACCGAGAGGCGGCCCACCGGGGTGAGGCTGACCAGCAGCAGGGCGAGATAGCCGCCGAAGAGGGCGAGCATCGAGACGGCGGGGGAGGCCAGGATCGGGCGGCTGGTCAGGGCGCCCAGGGCCGTTCCCGCGCTCACGCCGAGCACGTGCAGCACGATGCCGAGTGCCAGGTCGGCGGAGGTGGGCATGGCCGCGAAGCCGTGGACCAGCGGGAACCCGACCGCGATCGCCGCCATGCCGAGGGTGACGATCAGCGCGGAGAGCAGCCCGGCCCCGATCTCGCGACCGGGTCGTCCGGCGGCCGTCATGGAGATCAGCCGCTGCGTCGGGGGCTCGGTGTCGAGCAGTCCCCGGGCGGCCCAGGCGAAGACGAGGATCAGCAACCCGGCCGAGTCGGCGTACGCGGGCAGCTCCTTGCCCGGCGGGGTCAGGGTGGAGTAGAAGATGAGCAGCATCACGAAGAGCCCGATCATCGGCTGGAGCAGCCGGTGCGACCGGGCGTAGGCGGAGAGCTTGAAGCGTACGAGGTGGATCATGATGACCGCCTGGTGAGGTAGCCGTCGGCGCGGAGCTTCTGTTCCACCTCGTCGGCGTCGTCCGCGTCCACGACCACCTCGATGACCACCTGCGGGGACGGTCCTGCCGGAAGTGTCCGCGGTTCTTCGGAGGTGTTCTGCGGGGGAAGGGCGCCGGTGGTGACGTTGCCGTCCGCGACGAGCCAGTGGTCGGCGCCGGGGAAGTCCTGGAGTTGCTTCTGGTGGTCGCTGACCACGACCGTGCCGCCGCGTGCGGCGATCTCTTCGATGATCACGGGGAGTTCGGTGCGGGTCTGCTCGTCGAGACCGGCGAAGGGTTCGTCCAGGATCAGCAGGTCCGGCGGGGCGAGCAGCGACTGGATGAGTCCCACCTTCTGCGCGCTGCCCTTGGACAGGTCGCCGAGCGGCTGCTCCAGCAGGTGGGTCGCGTTCAGCCGTTCCGCCAGGCCTCCGGCGGCCGAGGTGGAGGAGAGGCCCCGGATCCCGGCCATGTGGGCGAGGTAGGCGGCGACGGTGAACGGCTGGTCCACGGGGAACACGTCGGGGGCGTAGCCGACGACGCCCGGCCGGTCGGAGATCGAGCCCCGGGACGGGGGGACGAACCCCGCCATCAGGCGGAGCAGCGTCGACTTTCCCGCGCCGTTGCGGCCGGTGACCTCGACGACGGAGCCGGGGCGGAGCGTGAGCTCGACGTCCCGCAGGATCCAGGGGCCGCGCCGCGAGTATCGGAAGGACACCGTGGAGAGCCGCATAAGCCGCAACCCTACCGTGATCATCCGCTTTCCGGCCCGCGTCCTCGATCTCCCGGTTTCCGGCCTTGGCTGATGGCCCCTGTGTTCCCGGTCACCCGCTTTCCCGTCGCGTCCTGCCGGAACGCGGGCGGAGACCCCGCGCGAACGCGAGGTCTCCGTCGTCGAGCCTGTGCGGTGTTCGGTTGTGCCGAGCCCGTGCGGTTACGTGCCGTTGTGGTCCGGCTTCGCGTTCACGGGATCAGCGGCCGTAGATGTCGAGGTCCCACAGGGAGTAGCCGTAGGCGGGCAGGGCGCGCTGGGTGCCGTACACGCGGACGTAGCGCCCGCTGCCGCTGACGGTGAGGTCGTCCACTCCGCCGTCGGAGGCGACGGTGGAGTGGACGTCGGTCCAGGTGCTGTTGTCGGTGGAGGTCTGTACCTGGTACGCCTTGCCGTAGGCGGCCTCCCAGTTCAGCCGGACCCGGCTGATGGAGCGGGTGGCTCCCAGGTCGACGGTGATCCACTGTGGGTCGGCGTAGGCGCTGCTCCAGCGGGTGGCGGGGTCGCCGTCCACGGCGTAGGCGCCGACCCGGCCGTTGCCCTCCTCCACGCTGCTGGTCGTGACTGGCCTGCCGACGGACAGCAGCGTGGGGGTCGAGGTGGCGGGGGTGCCGTAGACGCTGAGGTCCCACAGGGAGTAGCCGTAGGCGGGCAGGCCGCGCTGGGTGCCGTGGACGCGGACGTAGCGGCCGGTGCCGGTGAGGGTGAGGTCGTCGACCCCGCCGTCGCCCGTGGTGGTGGAGTGGATGTTGGTCCAGGTGCTGTTGTCGGTGGAGGTCTGTACCTGGTACGCCTTGCCGTAGGCGGCCTCCCAGTTCAGCCGGACCCGGTTGAGGTTGTAGGTGGCGCCGAGGTCGACGGTGATCCACTGCGGGTCGGCGTAGGCGCTGCCCCAGCGGGTGGCGGGGTTGCCGTCCACCGCGTTGGATCCGACGTGCGCGCTGCCGCTCTCCACGCTGCTGGTCGTGACCGGCCTGCCCCGCGCCAGGTCGGTGGTGGGGTCGGGATCGCCGGGCGGGGTGCCGGCCCCGGCACCGGTGAAGGTGTAGCTGTCCAGGTCGAACAGGGCGCCGGTGCCGGTGCCGGTGCCGGTGAAGACGATGTACAGGTCGTGGGTGCCGTCGTCGGGCTTGGTGACCGGGGCGGTCACCTCGGCGTAGTTGTCCCAGCCGCCGGTTCCGGCGACCGCGGCGCGGGCGACCTCGGGGCCGGTGGGCGAGTCGAAGCGGAACGACACGGTGCCGCCCGCGTTGGCGGAGGAGACGCGCGCCCTCACCCCGGTGATGCCCTTGAGGCTGACGGCGTGGTGCTTGACCCACTCGCCGTTCTGGATGTCACCGAGCCGCTTGGCGCCCTCCGCCGCCGCCTGGTCGACGACCCTGGGGCCGTTGAGCTGGACGTAGTGCTCGGCCTGCCACTGCTTGGGCCAGAGCGTGATCTCCTTCTCGCCGGTGAGCGGGACGCTGCCGGTCGCCCCGCGGTCGGTGTAGCCGCCGCGGATCACGAAGAACTGCACGGCGTCGAGCCCCGCGTGGATGGGACCGGTGTTCACGGTGAAGCCGCAGCCGGTGCCCTGGCCCTCCTCGTGGGCGTGCTCCTGGTGGCCGAGCGCGGCACGGATGACGACGTCTGCGCAGGGGGGCGTGCCGTCCTGCGCGTCGGTCGCGGTCGCGGTCGAGACCAGGTCGTCGCCCCAGCTGTACATGCCTCCGGCGGGCAGGCCGTTCAGCGTCACCGCGGGCCGGTTGTTGCCCACCACGACGGGGATCACGACGGTCCCGGTGCGGTTGCCCGGATCCCTGACGGTCAGCCTGGCCCGCTTGTCGCCGTTGGTCGTGTAGGTGTACGTGGGGTTGGCGGCGGTGGAGTCGACGGTGCCGTTGTCGTCGAAGTCCCAGGCGTAGGTGAGCGCGTCACCGTCGGGGTCGGAGGTCCCGGCGCTGGAGAAGGTGACCGCGAGAGGGGCGAGCCCGTTGTCCCGGTTGACCGTGGCCTGGGCGATCGGCGACCGGCCGCCCTGCACGTGGTTGATCTTGTAGAGGCCGGCGTCGGCGGCGCCGGAGAAGTAGCCGCTGCCGTACTCCAGCAGGTAGAGCGAGCCGTCGGGGCCGAACTCCATGTCGATGGGGTGCACGAGGTTCATTCCGGCGAGCACCGGCTCGATGACGGTCGGCGTCCCGGTGGTCGGGTTGCCGTTGCCGAACTGGACCTCCTTGATCCAGTTACGGCAGTACTCGGAGATCAGCAGCTTGTTGTCGTAGTAGACGGGCCACTTCACGTCCGAGACGAGGTTCGGGTCGTAGTGGTAGACCTCGGCGTGGTTGGGAGAGCCGCAGCCGCCGGGGTTGTCCAGGGCGGGCCACTCCTTGCTGCCGCCGTGCTGCTCCCAGACCAGCGCCGGCTTGGTGGGGGGCAGCTGCTGGAGGCCGGTGTTGCGTGGCGAGTTGTTCACCGGGCCGGTCGTGCCGCCGCAGGGGAACCAGCCGCGGGGGGCGTTCGCCGCGAAGTCCCAGTCGTTGTAGGCGACGTTGGGACCGCCGCAGTAGGGCCAGCCGTAGTTGCCGGGCCCGGTGGCGCGGTTGAACTCGTCGTAGGCGGCGGGACCGCGGTTGGCGAGGGTCGCGTTCGCGTCGGGGCCGACCTCGCCCCAGTGCAGGGTGTTGCCCGACTTCTTGTCGACCCAGATCCGGTACGGGTTGCGGGTGCCCATGATGTAGATCTCGGGCCTGGTCTGCGCGGTCCCCGGGGCGAAGAGGTTGCCCGCGGGGATGGTGTAGGTGCCGTTGTTCTCCGGGTGGATCCGGTTGATCTTGCCGCGCAGGTCGTTGGTGTTGCCGGAGGTGCGCTGCGCGTCGTACTGCGGGTTGCGGCTCGTGCGCTCGTCGATCGGGGCCATGCCCGCCGAGTCGCCGCCGGAGTTGGTGTTGTCGCCGACGGCGAAGTACAGGTTGTCGTCGCTGTCCCAGGTCATCGAGCCGGCCGAGTGGCAGCACAGCTCACGCTCGGTGGGCCACTCGATGATCATGTCCTCGCTGGCCGGGTCGAGGACGTTGGTGCCGGCGTTGAAGGTGAACCGGGAGATCCGGTTCACCAGCGGCGTCATCTTGGGCGAGTAGAAGAGGTACACCCAGCGGTTGGTGGCGAACTTCGGGTGGAGGGTGATGCCGATGAGCCCGTCCTCGAAGCGCGCGTCCAGCTGGAGCGTGAGCGCCACGGTCGTGGCCTTCGTCGCGGGGTTGTACAGGCGGACCTGGCCGCCGCCGGAGGTGGTGCCCCGGTTGATGTAGAGGACCTTGCCGTCGGGCAGGACGGAGAGCTCGATGGGCTCGCCCATCGACAGCCCGCCGTCCAGCTTGACCTTCTCGAACGCGCTGGTCGGCGGCGGGGCGAGAGCGGCGGTGGTCCCGAGCGAGGAGGCGGAGGCGGTCCCGAGCGCGGCGGCGGTCGACGCCGCGGCGGTGGTGCCGGTGGCTCCCGCCGCGGCGGCGGCGAGAGCGAGAACGAGAACGCCCAAGGTCGTACGAAGGCGCGTGAAACCTAACACGAAGGTCTCCTGGGGGGTGAAAAGGCAGACGCGTGCGGGGTGGTGTCAGGTGCCGTAGATGTCGAGGTCCCACAGGGAGTAGCCGTAGGGGGGCAGGCCGCGCTGGGTGCCGTACACGCGCACGTATCGGCCGGTGCCGGTGACGGTCAGGTCGTCGACGCCCCCGTCACCCGCGGTGGTGGAGTGGACGTCGGTCCAGGTGCTGTTGTCGGTGGAGGTCTGTACCTGGTACGCCTTGCCGTAGGCGGCCTCCCAGTTCAGCCGGACCCGGCTGATGGAGCGGGTGGCTCCCAGGTCGACGGTGATCCACTGCGGGTCGCTGTAGGCGCTGCCCCAGCGGGTGGCGGGGTTGCCGTCCACCGCGTTGGATCCGACGTGCGCGCTGCCGCTCTCCACGCTGCTGGTCGTGACCGGCCTGCCGACGGACAGCAGCGTGGGGGTCGAGGTGGCGGGGGTGCCGTAGACGCTGAGGTCCCACAGCGAGTAGCCGTACGCGAGGGCTCGCTGGGTGCCGTACACGCGCACGTAGCGGCCGGTGCCGGTCAGCGTCAGGTCGTCCACTCCGCCGTCGCCCGTGGTGGTGGAGTGGATGTTGGTCCAGGTGCTGTTGTCGGTGGAGGTCTGTACCTGGTACGCCTTGCCGTAGGCGGCCTCCCAGTTCAGCCGGACCCGGTTGAGGTTGTAGGTGGCGCCGAGGTCGACGGTGATCCACTGCGGGTCGGCGTAGGCGCTGCCCCAGCGGGTGGCGGGGTTGCCGTCCACCGCGTTGGATCCGACGTGCGCGCTGCCGCTCTCCACGCTGCTGGTCGTGACCGGCCTGCCCCGCGCCAGGTCGGTGGTGGGAGGGTTCGAGGGACCGTCCTGCTTGATGCGGATGTTGCGGTAGCTGATGTCGAGCCCGTCACCGTCGTTCTGGACGCCGATGTAGCCGTTGGCGATGTTCCGCGTGCTCGTGTAGTCGTTGATCTTGGTGCCGTTGAGGTAGATCTCGACGCGCTGCCCGTGCACCGCGATCTCGTAGGTGTTCCAGGAGCCGGGCGGGTTGAGCGCCGCGGCGCGCGCGGCCGTGTCGGGTGCCTTGAAGCTGTAGACGCTGCCCGTGGTCCGGGTGGGGTCGGCGTCGGAGGCGTCGATCTGGATCTCGTGTCCCAGGTCGACCGGTTGCCACGGGTCGTTCCCCGGGTCGGGGAAGCCGATGAAGACGCCGCCGTTGTCGTCGCCGGGCATCATCCAGTCGAGCTTGAGCGAGTAGTTGGAGAAGGTCGAGACGGGGTACCAGAGCAGGCCCATGCCGCCGACCGAGGACAGCGTCCCGTTGGCGAGGGTGAAGCCGCCGGCGCCGGCCTGCCGCCACTGGTTGAGACTGGCCTGCGTGCCGTCGAACAGCGGCGTGTAGCCGGTCTCGGGACGGCAGTCCGCGGCCCTGGCCCGCGCGGCGACCTGGATGCCGCCGAGCAGCATCTTCGTGAAGCCGGGGTCGGCGTAGGACTCGTCGGTGTGACCGAGGCCGGTGTACCAGGCCCGGCCGCCCTGGTAGTCCTGGCACCAGGTGATCGGGTGGTCGGCGCCCATGCCGCCGCCGCTGTAGGACGACTCGTCCAGGTTGGCCAGCACCTTGACGGCGGTGCGCGGGTTGGCGCGGTAGTCGTACCACTCGTCGGTGCGGGTCCAGGTGGGCGCCAGGTGCGAGGTGGACGGGTTCGCCCGGTCCTCGACGCGGATCGTCGCCTGCTGGGTGGCGGGGTGGGCGCGGAAGTACGCCCCGACCAGGCCGCCGTACCAGGGCCAGTCGTACTCGGTGTCGGCCGCTGCGTGGACGCCGACGTATCCGCCGCCGCTCGCGATGTAGGACTGGAACGCGGTCTGCTGCGTCGCGTTGAGCACGTCGCCGGTGGTCGACAGCCAGATGACCGCCTGGTACTGGGCGAGGTTGGCGGTGGTGAAGGCTCCCGCGTCCTCCGTGGCGACCGTCGTGAAGCCGTTGGCCGCGCCGAGCCGCTGGATGGCGGAGATCCCGAGGGGGATGGAGGAGTGCCGGAAGCCGGCGGTCTTGGAGAAGATGAGGACCTTGGTCAGGGGAGCCGCGGAGGCGGTGCTGGGTAGCAGCGCGACGGCTCCGGTGATCATGACGGCCAGCGCGAGGAGAACCCGCGAGATCCGGCGCATACGTCTACTCCTAGGGGGAGAGGAGCGCGCCGCCGCACCTGGTGACAACCTTTCGGCGGAGATGTCGAGACATTCGCCGCCGTACGACAAAAGATTCGCACGGACCAGCGAAAGCGTCAATGTATGGGAGCGCTAACAGGCGATTCGCCTCGCGATGATCTTGATACATCGGATGTATTTATTTGCGGCACGCTGTAATTTCCGGACGGTATGGACAAAATATGGCCTGGTCAGCGACTCACCGCGCTTGCGGGGCAAGTTCTTCCTGTCCAAAGGGGATATTTCACGTCTTGACGTATGCAGACGTCCGATGTTAACTACGGCTGACAGATCCGATCTACCAAATGTGAAGCAGGCCCGGCCTGTGACCACAGGTGTCCCGGTGGCGGATCTGTACCCACGGGGAAGTTAGGGAGTCGCCGCCGGTCGCCGATTGCCGGCGGCGGCTCCCTAACTCCCCGGCGTAGCTCCCCTGCATCACGTCACCCGCCCACCGGAACGTCCCGCCGAAGCGACCCGCTCTCCCCGAGCGGCGGCGCCGGCACGCAGGTGGGTGAGTCGCGCGCTCGGTCAAGGCGGGGCGGCGTGGCCGCCGTCCCCGGTGGCGATTAAGGAAGATCATGCCGAGAAAACCAGTACGCCTCTTACTCATGTGGTTCCTCGTGACATGCCTGGCCTCGGTCGGCATGGCCGTGCCGGCGTGGGCGGCACCGGGTGACACGGCCTTCGACCAGGCGACCGGGGCGCTGAGGGTCGACCACGGGTCGTACCTGTCGAAGCACGACCTCGTCTACAACCGCCCCAACACCAACCCGGTCCAGGGCCTGACCGTCGGCAACGGCCGCACCGGGGCGATGGCCTGGAACCAGAACGGGCTGACGATGCAGGTGTCGGGGGTGGACCTGTCGCCGCAGTCGACCTACGCGGCGGGCCTGGCGAACCTCAGCACCACCCCGGCCATGGACACCGGGTACACGACCTTCCAGCAGCGGCTGTCGCTGTACGACGGGACGCTGACCACCAGGTACGACTCCAACCGGACCGTGACCGTGATGGGGTCGCCGAACTCCGAGGTCATGGGCATCCACGTCGAGGACACCCGGGGCGGCGTGTCCAACGTGGCCTTCGACCTCAGCATGTGGGACCCGGCCACCGTCCAGAACATCGCGGACGTGCCCGACCTGAACACCTGGCGGACGATCTCCACCTTCTCCGACGCCAACGTGGCCGGGTTCAGCCGGGGCCAGACCGACGCGAACGGCTTCGGCTACACCATGGCCGCCACCGTCGAGGGCGCGAACTTCACCACCCAGGTGGTGGACGGCAGGAAGGTGCGGCTGAACATCACGCCCACCTCCAGCTACACGATCTGGTTCACCGCCGCGAGCCGGATCAACGCCCCCAACCGCGACTCGGTGGCCCAGGCCCGCAGCCAGCTCACCTCGGTGAGGAACACCGGCTACGCCACCACGTTCAACAACTACCGCAACTGGTGGCACGCGTTCTGGGCCAAGTCGTTCGTCCAGTACTCCACCTCCAACCGCGACGCGGACTACCTGGAGAACGTCTACTACCTCAGCACGTACATGATCGCCGCGGGCGGCTACGGCAACTACCCGCTGCACTTCATCAACGGTGTCTTCCGCGCCACGCAGGACAACTCCAAGTGGAGCAACGCCTACTGGTACTGGAACCAGCGGGACGTCTACAACTCCTTCCTCGCCTCCAACCACGCCGACCTGATGAACACCTTCAACCGGCTCTACAGCCGCAACTACACCGCGCTGAAGGCGTACACGCAGACGAGGTACGGGATCGACGCCCTGTGGGTGCCCGAGACCATGGGCTGGGACGGCAACGCGCGCGGCACGGTCAACAGCGACTACACCAAGAACATCCTGACGACCGGCTACCAGGCCGCGTACAACATGTACCTGCAGTACCGCTACACCAACGACGCGAACTACCTGCGGGACGTGGCGTACCCGTACATGCGCGAGACCGCGAAGCTCTACAAGGGACTGCTGTCCTTCGACGGGCCGACCGGCAAGTACTACATGGCCAACTCCCACTCCCACGAGACGTACTGGAACGTCCGCAACGCGATCACCGACCTGGCCGCGGTGCGCAGCATCTTCCCGCTCACGATCCAAGTCAGCCAGCAGCTCGGCCTCGACGCCGGCCTGCGCGCCGACTGGCAGAACATCGTGAACAACCTCGTCGCCTACCCGACGGGCAACGGCGCCTACCTGCCGCACGAGCCGCCGATCTCGCAGACGAGGAACAACGAGAACGTCGCCTCGGAGCTGATCTGGCCGTACAACATCACCGGCATCGGCTACCCCGACTACCAGACCGCGCTGAACACCTGGAACCAGCGGCCGTTCCCCTACGGCAACGTCTGGTCCAACGACGCGGTGCAGGCGGCCCGCCTCGGTCTCGGCGACCAGGCGTACCAGGGCATGAAGACGATGCTGCAGAAGTACCAGAATTACCCCAACGGCATGACGACCAACACCAACGGCGTCTTCGAGTATCTCGGCGTGCACCTGTCGGCGCTGAACGAGTCGCTCATGCAGAGCTACAACGACAGGATCAGGGTGTTCCCCGCGGTGCCGGGCGACTCCTCCTTCGTCGGGAAGTTCACCCTCCTGGCCAAGGACGGCTTCCAGGTCAGCTCCGAGCGCGAGGCCGGGGAGATCAAGTACGTCGGGCTCAGGAGCCTGCACGGCAAGCAGGCCACGGTGGTCAACCCCTGGGGCACCCAGCAGATCCGGGTGCGCCGCGCCTCCGACAACGCCATCCTGACCACCGTCTCCACCGGCGAGGTCTCCTTCGCCACCGCCGCCGGCACCGTGTACGTCGTGGAGCGGACCGCCAAGCCGCTGAGCGGCTACGCCTCCACGACGCTGACCGGCTCCGCCAACCAAAGCGTCAAGTCCCTGAGCGGCACCGCCTCCACCCTGGGTCTGCCGGGCGGCACGAGCAACGGGACGATCAGCCTGCGCTCCAAGGCGAACGGTCTCTACGTCACCGCCTCCAACGGCTCGCCGCTGATCGCGAACGGGACGTCCACCGGGACGGCGCAGCAGTTCGAGCGGGTCAACCAGAGCGACGGCACCATCGCGCTGCGCGCGAAGATCAACAACAAGTTCGTGGCCGCGGAGGGCGCCGGAGCCCAGCCGCTGATCGCCGACCGCGACGCGGTGGGCCCCTGGGAGGTCTTCCAGCTCCTCACCAACCCGGACGGTTCGGTCAGCCTCAGGGCCCAGGTCAACAACAAGCTGGTGTGCGCCGAGGGCGGTGGTGCCCAGCCGCTGATCGCCGACCGTGACGCGGTGGGCCCCTGGGAGAGCTTCGACCTGATAAATAACTAAATCAGCGATTTTTCAGGAAACCGAGTTCGGCGGAGGGTCTCGACCCGCCGGACTCGGTTTCCGTCTTTCCCGTCGTTCACCCGATCCGTGGTGCCCGGCCTCCGCCTTTCTCTCCGGTCACCCGATCCGTGCGCCCGGTCTCCGCCGTTCCCCGCCGTTCACCCGGCCCCCGGGCCCCGTCTCCGGCATTCCCGCCGGTCACCCGAGCTGTCACCCCCGGATATCCTCATCGTCATTCGTCGTGACGGGACCGTCCGGGTCCCGCCGCGTGCCGAGGCCGTTTTCGCGGATCCCGGCGTCCATTGGAACACCAGGCTCCACGCCCGCCTCAGACGTCTCGCTTTTGTCCGGCTATTTCCTCCAGAATGGATACATCGGATAAAGGCCCTATCGGGGAGACGCGAAAGGACGCGGGTTTGAACCGCTTTCCACGGGTCCTCGGGATTCGCATGGGATATGACCCGGACCAGGTGGACCTGCTGGTCCGCCGGATCGAGGGGACCCTCGGCAGGGGCGCCCCGGAAGGTGAGCCGGTCACCGCGGACGAGATCCGCGACGCCCGGTTCCGCACCAGGCTCGGCGGTTACAACGAGGTCGCCGTCGACTTCGCGCTCGAGGCCTTCATCGTGGCGATCGAGACCCGGCCCACCGGCACGGACGGGCGCCCGGCCGTCCCCGCCCGCCGTGCCGCGCCCGAAGCGCCCGAGCGGGAGGAGAACGAGGACCGCGCCGCCCGGGTCGAGCGGGTCGCCTTCAGGCCGGGACGGCTCGGCATGGGCTACAACGAGGACGAGGTCGACGCCTTCCTCGACCGGATCGTGGCCACCCTGCGCGGCACCACCGACGCGCCTCTCACGCCCGGTGACGTGCGCGAGGCGAGGTTCGCCACGGTGATGCTGAGGCCGGGCTACGCGATCGCCGAGGTCGACGAGTTCCTCGACGAGCTCGCGGACGCCCTGGAGCCCCGTCCGGCCGGCGACGACGCCTTTCGCGATCCGTCAGCCGGCGACGACGCCTCTCGCGGTCTTTAGCGGCACGGGCTCTCCCGGCTCCGCCGGCCCGCGGCGCTACGGCGGAGGCGACGCTCCGCCGGCCCGCGGCGGCGCGGCGAGGCGACCGGACGCGGAGGTGCCGGAGTGTGCCCCGGGACCCGTCAGCGGGTGCCCCAGGAGTAGGTCTGTTTGTGAAGCTTGAGATAGACGAAGGTCTCGGTGGCGCGGACGGTGGGGATGGCCCGGATCTTGCCGAGGATCTCCAGGAGATGCTGGTCGCTCTCGCAGACGACCTCGACCATGATGTCCAGCGACCCGGCGGTCAGCACGACGTAGTCGATCTCCCTGATGGCCGACAGCTCGTCGGCGACCGTCTCCAGGTCGCCCTCGCACTTGATGCCGATCATGGCCTGGCGGGGGAAACCCAGGGTGAGCGGGTCGGTCACCGCGACGATCTGCATCACCCCCGCGTCGAGCAGGCGCTGCACCCGCTGGCGCACGGCGGCCTCGGAGAGCCCCACCGCCTTGCCGATCGCGGCGTACGGCTTGCGCCCGTCCGTCTGCAGTTGCTCGATGATCTGCTTGGAGATCTCGTCGAGGACGACGGGGCCGGGCCTGGCGTCGTTTTCGCGGCGAACCTTGGGCGGCGTCGTCATGGGCGCTCCCTGGCGTCATGTTGCGGGGCTGTTGCCGTCATGTTGCGGCTCCGATGCGACATGCTGTCAGTTCCGGCGCTTCTGTCAAGCGATTTCGTAGCAATTTGGTATCTTAACAACGAAATCCCTTGTCGTAAGGCTGTCGCTCTGTAAGAGTCGCGACAACTCAGCCCCGATCCTTAGGAGGCCGACGGTGACCACCCCGGTTGAGACCAGCGAATTCCCTCGCCTGCGGAACTACATCGGCGGCGAACTCGTGGAGGCCAGGAGCGACCGGTTCTCCGACGTCATTGATCCATGCACCGGCGAGATCTACCTTAAGGCCCCCGTCTCGGGTCCCGAGGACGTCGACGCGGCCTATGCCGCCGCCGCCGCCGCGTTCGAGTCGTGGAGCCGGGCCACCCCGGGCGAGCGCGCCAACCTCCTCCTCAAGGTGGCCGACGCGATCGACGCGCGGGCCGAGGAGCTGAACGAGGCCGAGTGCCGCAACACCGGCAAGCCGCGCGCCCGGATGGCCGAGGACGAGACCCCGATCGCCGCCGACCACTTCCGGTTCTTCGCGGGGGCCGCGCGCACGCTGGAGGGCCCGACGTCGGGCGAGTTCCTCGCCGACCACACCTCCGTGATCCGGCACGAGCCGATCGGCGTGGTGGGCCAGGTCACCCCCTGGAACTACCCGATGATGATGGCGGTCTGGAAGATCGCCCCGGCGCTCGCCGCAGGCAACACCGTGGTGCTCAAGCCCTCGGACACCACCCCCGTCTCCACGGTCAAGCTGGCCGAGATCCTCGGTGACGTCCTGCCGAAGGGCGTCTTCAACGTCGTCGTCGGCGACCGGGAGACCGGCGCGCTGGTCGTCGGCCACCCGACCGCGTCGATGGTCGCGATCACCGGTTCGGTCGGCGCGGGCATGGCCGTGGCCAGGAGCGCCGCCGACGACCTCAAGCGGGTGCACCTGGAGCTGGGCGGCAAGGCGCCCGTCGTCGTGTTCGACGACGTCAGGGACCTCAAGTCCGCCGCGGAGTCCATCGCCACCGCGGGCCTGTACAACGCCGGGCAGGACTGCACCGCGGCCTGCCGCGTGCTGGTCCACGAGGACGTCCACGACGAGTTCGTGGCCGCGCTCACCGAGGCGGCGGCGAACACCGTGACCGGCGACCTCTCCGACGAGGACGCCCTCTACGGCCCGCTCAACAACGCCGACCAGCTGGCCCGCGTCACCGGCTTCATCGACCGGGCCCCCGGCCACGCCAAGGTCCTGACCGGCGGGAACCGGATCGGCGACCGGGGCTACTTCTTCGCCCCCACCGTCGTCGACGGCCTCAAGCAGGACGACGAGATGGTGCAGAACGAGGTGTTCGGGCCGGTGATCACCGTCCAGACCTTCTCCGACGAGGCCGACGCGGTCGCCAAGGCCAACGGCGTCAGGTACGGCCTCTCCGGCTCGGTGTGGACCTCCGACCACGGCCGGGCGATGCGGGTGTCGAACCGTCTCGACTTCGGCGTGGTGTGGGTCAACACCCACATCCCGTTCGTCTCGGAGATGCCGCACGGAGGCTTCAAACACTCCGGCTACGGCAAGGATCTGTCCGTTTTCGGGTTGCACGACTACATGCGCGTCAAGCACGTCATGCACTACATCGGCGAATAGCCGCGAACAGAGGGATAAGCCTGGCATGACCGAAATCCAGGCGAGCACGGAGACGGCCGACACCGTCTCCCGCTCGCCCCACGTACCCGCAATCGAACTTGACGGGGTCGTCAAGGAGTACGTCTCCCACGGCGAGGTCGTCCAGGCGGTCAAGGGTGTCACCCTGTCGATCGCCGAGGGGGAGTTCTTCTCGCTCCTCGGCCCCTCGGGCTGCGGCAAGACCACCACCATGCGCATGATCGCCGGCTTCGAGGACCCCTCGCGCGGCAACGTGCGGCTGCACGGCCAGGACGTCACCGACGTCCCCCCCAACAAGCGCGACGTCAATATGGTCTTCCAGTCGTACGCCCTCTTCCCGCACATGAACGTCTGGGAGAACGTCGCGTTCGGCCTCCGGCGCAAGAAGGTGGCCGACGCCGAGATCAAGCGCCGGGTGGGGGAGATCCTGGAGATCGTCGATCTCACCGGGCGCGAGAAACGCCGCCCCCGGGAGATGTCCGGAGGCCAGCAGCAGCGGGTCGCCCTGGCCCGGGCCCTGGTCAACAACCCCCGCGCGCTCCTGCTGGACGAGCCGCTCGGCGCCCTCGACCTCAAGCTCCGCCAGGCCATGCAGATCGAGCTCAAGCGCATCCAGCGCGAGGTCGGCATCACCTTCGTGTACGTCACCCACGACCAGAGCGAGGCGCTCACGATGAGTGACCGCATCGCCGTCATGAACGACGGCCAGGTCGAGCAGCTTGGCACCCCCAGAGAGATCTACGAGCGGCCCGCGACCGCTTTCGTGGCCGGGTTCATCGGCACGTCCAACCTGCTCAGCGGCACTGTCGACCGCTTCCAGTCGGGCTTCGCGGTGCTTAAGCTGGGTGATGACGACCACGTCCTCGCCGAGGGCGGATCGTTCCGCGCCGGGGAACCGATCGCGATCACGGTGCGCCCGGAGAAGATCAGGATTACCACGGAGGAGCCCACCGGCGACCTCAGCGTCGTGCGAGGCACCGTCTCAGAGGTGGTCTATCTGGGGCTTTACACCAGTTACACGGTCTGCCTGGCCCACGGCGCAGAGGTGACCGTCTTCCAGCAGAACGCACTCGACAGCACGAGCACGGCGGAGCGTGGCGACGCCGTCTGGCTGTCGTGGCTGCCGCACCACTCGTACGCGATCGGAAGTTGAGCTCGACATGGACCCCCGCACGAACCCCGCCTTTCTGCGAGGCATGACGCAGAGCCGCTCCGTCACGCGCCGTGACGCCCTTCGCCTCGGCGGGCTGTCGGCCGCGGCCCTCGCCCTCGCCGCCTGCGGCGTGGAGGGCAAGAAGGTGGCGGCCGTCCCCCCCAGGGACGCCATCGCCGAATACTGGGGCTCCAAGAAGAAGAACGGCACGCTGCGCTTCGCCAACTGGCCGCTCTACATCGACAAGGACGGCAAGCGGTACCCCTCGCTGGAGCTGTTCACCGCCGACACCGGCATCCAGGTGTCCTACCAGGAGGCCATCCAGGACAACAGCACGTTCTTCGGCAAGGTCCAGCCGCTGCTCGCCGCCAGCAACGACATCGGCTACGACCTGATGGTCCTGACCAACGGCCTCCAGCTGAGCAAGGCCATCGCGCTGGGCTACCTCGTCCCCCTCGACCACTCCAAGCTGCCGAACTTCGCGGCCAACGCGAGCTCCGCGGTGAAGAACCCCACCTGGGACCCCAACAACGCCCACACGATCCCGTGGACGGTCGGCGTCACCGGCATCGCCTACAACCCCAAGTACGTGGACGAGGTCAAGAGCATCCAGGACCTCTGGAACCCCAAGTACAAGGGCAAGGTCGGCATGATGCTCGACACCCAGGAGGTCGCCAACTTCGGCATGTTCGCCCTGGGCATCGACCCCGACAAGTCGACCGAGGCCGACTGGAAGAAGGCCGGCGAGAAGCTCAAGGAGCAGCGCGACGCGGGGCTGGTGCGCAAGTACTACGAGAACGACTACGTCGACGCCCTCGCCAGGGGCGACGTCTGGATCACCATGGCCTGGTCGGGCGACATCTTCCAGCAGGTCGCCGAGGGCAAGGACCTGCGGTTCGTGGTGCCCGAGGAGGGCGGCACGATCTGGACCGACAACATGTGCATCCCGAAGACCGCGCAGAACCCGGTCGACGCGCTCACCCTGATGGACTACGTCTACCAGCCCAAGATCGCCACGATGCTGGTCGAGTACATCAACTACATCACGCCGGTCTCCTCCGCCAAGGACCTCGTCCTCGCCGACGCGGCCAAGGCCGAGGGCGACGAGAAGAAGGCGCTCGAGCAGATCGCCGAGAGTCCGCTGATCTTCCCCTCGGAGGCGGACATGGCCAAGCTGCGGTCGTACAAGACGCTCACCTCCGCGGAGGAGAAGATCTTCGAGGACATCTTCCAGCCGGTCACGCAGGGCTAGGCGGATGAGAGAGCGACTCGGACCGGAAGGGGTCGTCGGCCGGTGAAGCGCCTCGCCCCCTACCTGCTCATCCTGCCCGGCGGACTCTGGCTCGCGATCTTCCTGGTGGTGCCGATGGTCTTCATGGCCTCGGTCTCCACCCAGGAGGGCAACGTGGTCGACGGATTCGTCCAGACGTTCAACCTCTCGGTGTACGGCGACGCCCTGGCGCAGTACCAGACGCAGTTCCTGCGCTCGGCGGGGTACGGCCTGGCCGCGACCGTGATCTCCATCGCGCTGGCCTACCCGATGGCCTACTGGATCGCCTTCAAGGGCGGCAGCCGCAAGTCCACCTACCTGCTGCTGGTGCTGCTGCCGTTCTTCGTCTCGTTCGTGCTGCGCACGGTGTCGTGGAAGTTCATGCTCGCCGACGACGGCATGCTGCTGGGGCCGCTGAAGTCGGCCGGGCTGCTGCCCGACGACTTCCACGTGCTGCAGACGACGTCCGCGGTGATCGGCGGGCTGGTCTACAACTACCTGCCGTTCATGATCCTGCCGATCTACGTCGCGCTGGAGCGGGTGGACCCCAAGGTGGTCGAGGCCGCCCAGGACCTCTACGCGGCGAGGCGCGAGGCGTTCACCAGGATCGTGCTGCCGCTCTCGCTGCCGGGCGTGTTCGCCGGGGTGCTGATGACGTTCGTCCCGATGACCGCCGACTACGTCAACGCGGGCATCCTCGGCGGCCCGGAGAACACGATGATCGGCAACATCATCCAGACCGAGTATCTGGTCAACAACGACTACCCGACCGCCGCCGCGCTGTCGTTCACGCTGATGGCGGCGATGCTGGTCGGCATCTTCGCCTACGCCAAGGCGCTCGGCACGGAGAACGTCCTGGAGGCGGCGGCCCGATGAGCGGCACCATCGACGTCACGGAGGCCCCGGCGGCGGACGCGCCCGCCGGGCGGAGGTCCCCGCGGGGACGGAGGCGGCTGGGCGACCGGCTGCTCTTCGGCTACGTGTGGCTGATCCTGATCTGGCTGTTCCTGCCGATCGCCGTCATGATCGTGTTCGGCTTCAACGACACCCAGAGCAAGTCGAACGTGACCTGGCAGGGCTTCACCCTCCAGTGGTGGGGACGCCTGGACGAGTATCCCGAACTGCTCAAAGCGGTGCGCAACTCCATCTCCATCGCCCTGCTCTCCACGGTGATCACGACGCTGCTCGGCACGCTCATGGGCCTGGCCCTGGGCCGCTACCGGTTCCGCGGGCAGGGCGCCACCAACCTGGTGATGTTCGCCGCGATCGCCTCGCCCGAGCTGGTCATGGGCGCCTCGCTGCTGTCGCTGTTCATCAGCGTCGGCGTGCAGACCGGCTTCGCGACCGTGGTCGTCGCGCACGTGCTGTTCTCGCTGTCCTTCGTGGCGATCACCGTGCGGGCCCGGGTGATCGGGCTCGACCGGTCGATCGAGGAGGCGGCGCGCGACCTCGGCGCGTCCACCTGGATCACGTTCTGGCGGATCACCTTCCCGATGATCCTGCCCGGCGTCGTCTCTGGCGCGCTGCTGGCCTTCGCCCTGTCCATCGACGACTTCGTGATCACCCAGTTCACCAGCGGCGCCGTCCAGACGTTCCCGCTGTGGATCTGGGGCGCCACCCGTATCGGGGTGCCGCCTCAGGTGAACGTCATCGGAACGCTTATATTCGCGGTAGGCGTCGCCATCGCCGTGGTCAACACGGTCACCGCGCGCCGCCGCACCTAGCCTTCGCCGAGCCCCGTGCCCTCACCGGGTGGCACGGGGCTTCGGTGTACCCGGGCTCCCGGATCTCCGGGTCCCGGGTTCCCGGCGGCGAGGGCCGCGGCGGACAATATCCCGGCGGAGAACAGATTCCCGGCAGAGAACAGGGAGGCGAGATCGGACCCAGGCGGGGGGAACCCGCGCGTGATCTCCATGACCACGCGATACACACAAAGACAACCTGACTCACGTAGGGAAGTGAGATTTGTGGATCCGCTGAAGGCTCTTGCTGACGCGGAGCGCAAGCCGTACTGGCTCGACAGTCCGGCGAAACCCGAGCCGCTGGCGCGGCTCTTCGGCGAGACCACCGCCGACCTGGCGGTGGTCGGCGGCGGCTTCTCGGGGCTCTGGACCGCCCTGATGGCCAAGGAACGCGACCCCTCGCTCGACGTCGTCCTCCTCGAGGGGCGCAGGGTCGGCTGGGCGGCGTCCGGCCGCAACGGCGGCTTCGCGATGGCCACGCTGACCCACGGCATCGCCAACGGGCTGGAGCGCTGGCCCGAGGAGATCTCCACGCTCGAACGCCTCGGTCTCGACAACCTCGACGAGATCGGCGAGGCGGTCGCCGGATACGGCATCGACTGCGGCTACGAGCGCACCGGCGAGCTGCACGTGGCCACCGAGCCATGGCAGCTGGAGGAGATGAACCGCAACGTCGGCGTCGCCCGCGACCTGGGCGCCCGCTTCGACGTCCTCGACGAGGAACAGGTGCGGGCGGAGGTGAACTCGCCCACGTACATCGGAGGCCACTGGGAGCGCGACGGCTGCGCCATGCTCGACCCCGCCCGGCTGGCCTGGGGGCTCCGGCAGGCCTGCCTCTCGCTGGGCGTGCGCATCCACGAGCGCACGCCGGTACGCACCATGAGGGACACCCCGACGAGCCTGGACCTGATCACCCCGCACGGCAGCGTCAGGGCGCGCAAGGTGGCGCTCGGCACCGGCGTGTTCCAGCCGCTGCTGCGGCGGCTGAGACACTTCCTGGTGCCGGTCTACGACTACGCCCTGATGACCGAGCCGCTCTCGGCCGGCCAGCTGGCCTCGGTGGGCTGGCACAACCGGCAGGGGGTCGGGGACGCGGCCAACCAGTTCCACTACTACCGGCTGACCGAGGACAACCGGATCCTCTGGGGCGGTTACGACGCGGTCTACTACAACGGCGGCATGATCAAGCCCGAGTACGAGCAGCGCGACGAGACCTTCGTCAAGCTGGCGGAACACTTCTCCACCACGTTCCCCCAGCTGTCCGGGCTGCGCTTCACCCACAGGTGGGGCGGCGTGATCGACACCTGCAGCCGGTTCAGCGCCTTCTACGGCCGGTCTCACGGCGGGCGCCTCGCCTATGCCGCCGGGTACACCGGCATGGGCGTCGGCGCGACCCGGTTCGGGGCGAACGTCATGCTCGACCTGCTCGCCGGAGAGCGGACCGAGCGGACCGAGCTGCGGATGGTCAAGGAGAAGCCCGTCCCGTTCCCGCCCGAGCCGGTCCGCTCGGCCGGGATCCAGATGACCCGCTGGTCGATCGCCCAGGCCGACCTGCACCAGGGGCGCCGCAACCTCTGGCTGCGGACCCTGGACCGGATGGGTCTCGGCTTCGACTCCTGAGGTTTCCGAGGTCCCTGAGGTTCCCAAGGGCCGTCCCCGCTCCCGCTCCGGGCTCAGGCCGGTCGGGCGGGGGCGGGGACGGCCATGGGACGGCGAAGGACGATCAGGGACGACGGGGGGACGGCATGGGACGGGCCGGAGAACGGCCGGGGCCGGGTCCGGGACCGGCGGGGGGACGCCGTTGGCTTCCGCCGCGCGGGCCGTACAGACTTGGAGCATGTCCGAAAAGGTGAAGTTCACCGCCGGAGGGATCACCCTCGTCGGCGACCTGCGGATTCCGGCGGCGCCGGGCCCGCATCCCGCCCTGGTCCTCACGGGCCCGTTCACCGGCACCCGCGACCAGGTCACCGGCCTGTACGCCGCCCGGCTGGCCGAGGCGGGATACGCGACGCTGGCCTTCGACCACCGCAACTGGGGAGAGTCGGGCGGGGAGCCGCGCAACCACGAGGACGCCCAGGGCAAGCTGGAGGACCTGCGGGCCGCGGTCTCGCTGCTGCGTTCGCGTCCCGAGGTGGACGGCGACAGGATCGGCGCGGTCGGGATCTGCCTCGGCGGGGGCTACGCGCTCAAGTTCAGCGCGTTCGACCCCCGGGTGAAGGCGTTCGCGGGCATCGCGGGGGCCTACAACAACCCCTACGGCATGCGCGCCGGGATGTCCCCCTCCGGGTACCAGGAGGCGCTGGCCTCGTTCACAGCGGTGCTGGAGCGCCAGGACAGGGGTGGTGAGGTGGAGTACCTGCCCGCGGTGGCCGAGGAGGGGGAGGCGGCGATGCCGGGCGACGAGCCGTTCGCCTACTACGGCACCTCCAGGGGCGCCTCGGAGCACTGGCGCAACGAGGTCACCCGTGCCTCCGTCCGCGAGCTGATCACCATGGACAACATGACGGGCGCCGACTTCCTGTCGCCCAAGCCCGGCCTGATCGTGCACGGCGTGGTCGACCGTTTCTGCTCGCCCGAGGGGGCCGAGGAGGCGTACCGGCGGATGGACGAGCCCAAGAGGCTCGTCTGGCTGGACGCCAGGCTGCACATCGACCTCTACGACGCCGAACCGCACGTCACCCGGGCGGTCGAGGCGGCCGCCACGTTCTTCGGCGAGCACCTCTGAACGCGATGTACGTCCTCGGGCTGGACGTCGGCGGGACCTCCTCGCGGGCCCTCCTGCTCGACGCCTCGGGGCGGCGGGCCGGGTACGGGAAGGCGCCGGGCGGCAATCCCGCGGCCCACGGCAACGCCGTCGCGGTGGCCAACATCGGCCTGGCGCTGGAGATCGCCCTGCGCGGGATCGACCCGGGCCTGGTGGCCGGGGCGGTGATCGGGCTGGCGGGCGGCGGGGCGCTGGACCGCCTGGTGTTCGACCCCATGTGGGCCGCCGCCGGCCTGCGCGTCCCGCCCCGGCTCACCGGCGACCTGGGCATCGCCTTCGCCGCCGGTACGGCGGAACCGCGCGGCACCGCGCTCATCGCCGGGACCGGGGCCATCGCCGCCAGGATCGAGGACGGCGAGCCGGTGATGATCGCCGACGGGCTCGGCTGGCTGCTGGGCGACCAGGGCTCCGGGTTCTGGCTGGGCAGGGAGGCGGCCGCCGCCGCCGCCCACGCCCTCAGCCGGGGGGACGCGGGCGGCAGGCTCACCCGCCTCGTCACCGACGCGCTCCTGGAGGACGACGTCTCGGGGCCGGTGGTCGCCGAGATGGGAGAGGGCGGCGCGGGCACGATGGAGGAGACGCGGGCACTGGCGATCAGACTGGTGGTCCGCGCGCAGTCGCGGCCCCCGCTGGAGCTGGCCCGGCTCGCCCCGCTCGTCAGCCGGGCGGCGGCGGAGGGGGACCCGGCCGCCCTGGAGATCGTGTCCACCGCGGCCCGGCTGCTCTGCGAGACGGTGGCCGAGGTCCGCCGGTCGGGCGAGACGAGCCCGATCGTGCTGGCCGGGAGCGTGCTGACCAGTGAAGGACCGGTCGCCTCCGCCGTACGGGAGAGGCTGGGTCCCTCGACGGTCCTGGCGGGCGACGGCGCGGCGGCGGCGGCGTGGCTGGCCGGCCGGAAGGCGTTCGGCTGGGACCCGGCGACCGCCGCCCGGCTGCACGCCCGCGTCGTCTCCGGAGGCTGACCGGGTTTCCTCTCCACGGTCCGGCGGGCCGGAACCCGGTCCGGGTACACACATCGATGTACGTCCCGGATGGGCCTGCGCGACGATGTCCGCGGGCCCGCCGGGCGGGATCGTGGAAGGCGTGACAAGTCGCCGCGTAGAAGTGCTCGACCTGCTCAGGGGCATCGCCGTCGTCGGCACCCTGGGCACGAACATCTGGATCTTCACCGACCCCGGCGGCCCCGCCGACGTCATGGGGGCGCTGGGCGGTCCGGGAACCGTGGAGACCCTCCTCCGCTCCCTCACCAACGGCAAGTTCCTCGCGCTGCTCACCCTGCTCTTCGGGGTCGGGCTCGAACTCCAGTACCGCTCGGCCGCCCGCCGTGGCGTGCCGTGGCCCGGCTGGTACCTGTGGCGGGCCGGGCTGCTGTTCGTCGAGGGCCTGATCCACTACCTGCTGATCTTCGAGTTCGACGTGCTGATGGGCTACGCGCTGACCTCGATCATCGTGGCGTACCTGATCGGCAGGAGCGACCGCGTGGTCAAGGTATGGATGATCACCGTTGGGACGGTGTTCGCCGCGCTGATCGGCCTGCTCACCGCCGGCATGCTCGCCGCCCCGGCGAGCACGGGCGGCGGGCCGGAGTCGTCCACGCTCTTCACCGACGGCACCTACCCGCAGCAGGTCGCCGCCCGGATCGAGATGATCGGTCTCTACCGGATCGAGATCGTCCTCATCGTCCCGATGGGCATCGTGCTGTTCCTGCTCGGCTCCCGGCTGATGCGCGCCGGGGTGTTCGAGGACTCGGAGCGGGGCGCCACGCTGCGCCGGAGGCTCATGGTCGCCGGACTCGCCGTGGCCCTGCCGCTGAACCTGGTCACCGCCTTCGCCGGCCCCGGCTGGTTCCTGGTGGACCGCTACCTGCTGCCCCCGCTGGTGGCGCTGGGCCTGCTCGGCCTCGTCGCGACCCTCGCGCGGCGGGCGACCGGCGCCCCCGGGGTGCTGAGGCGAGGGCTGAACAACGTCGGCCGTACCGCCCTGAGCTCCTACATCTTCCAGAACCTGGTCGCGTCGGCGCTCTGCTACGGGTGGGGACTCGGCCTGGCCGCGTCGCTCGACGACCTGCGGCCGTGGTGGGTACCGGCGGCCTGGGCGGGCATCTGCGCGCTCTTCATGACGCTGTCCACGCTGTGGCTGCGGCGCTTCGAACGAGGCCCCGTCGAGACGCTCTGGCAGTGGGCGTACCTGGCGCCACAGGGACGCTCGAAGAACCCTGATAAAATAGTAGAAGATTCCATAAAACGTTAGGGCAGGGTTTGTCGCGAAGGGTCGCCGGTACGGTCGCGGCCCTTCTGCTGTCCCTGATCGCCCTCGTGTACGCCCCGCTGCCGGGGCCCGACCATCACCCTGCCGTCCCCGGCGCCGCGATCACGCTGGCCAGCGGGGTCGGCTTCGCTCCCGCGACCCCTCACGCGCCGGCCTGCGACCTGTGCCCGCCCGGCCCCGGCCTCGCGCCGCCCGGCCGGTCGGTGAGGGTCGCGCCCCTGCCCGCCTGGCCGGTCCCGGCCACGCACACCCTGTACGACGAGAGCTCTCCCCGAGCGCCTCCGTCAAGCGATCAGCAGAGGTTCCTGCCCGAGATCGTTTGACGGAGGTTTTTTCATGTTCCACGAATGTGTGTCCGCCATGCCCGCGATCGTCTCGGGGGGAGGGCCGAATGGCACTGGGTGACGCTCTCGTCGCGCTCGGCGGCTCCTTCCTCGCCGCCGGGATCATCGCCAGGCTCGGCACCCGGATAGGGCTGCCGACCATCCCCCTGTTCATGCTGGCGGGCATCGTCTTCGGCCCGCACACGCCCGGTCTCGCCCTCGTGGAGAATCCGGCGGACCTGAAGGTCGTCGCCGCGCTCGGCCTGATCTTCCTGTTGTTCCACCTCGGCCTGGAGTTCTCCCTCGACGACCTGGTGTCGGGAGGCAGGCGCCTGGTGCCGGCCGGGGTCGGCTACATCGTGCTCAACGTCGGCGGCGGCCTGGCCTTCGGGTTCGCCGTGGGCTGGGGGACCAGGGAGGCCATGGTCCTGGCCGGGGTGATCGGCATCTCCTCCTCGGGATCATCGTCGTCGAGGACGTCTTCCTCGCGCTCTACCTCGCCGTGCTGCAGCCGGTCCTCAGCGGAGCCGACGCCATCGGCGCCTTCATGATCGGTCTCATCCTGAGCTCCAGCAGGGCCGCCCCGCGCATCCGGCAGCTCGTCCATCCGCTCAGGGACGCCTTCGCCGCGCTGTTCTTCTTCGCCTTCGGCCTGTCCATCGAGCCGGGGGACATGTTGTCGGTGGCCTGGCCCGTCACGATCGCGGTGCTGGTCACGGTGGTGCTCAACGTCGTGGCCGGGGTGCTGGCGGCGAGGCTCAACGCGTTCGGCCGGCCGGAGGCGGTCAACATCTCGCTGACCGTGCTCTCGCGCGGCGAGTTCGCCCTGGTCCTGGCCACCATGGCGCTGGCCGCGGGGCTGGACGGCAGGCTCGCCCCGTTCATCGCCGGGTACGTGCTCGTCCTCGCCCTGCTGGGCCCGCTGGTCGCGAGCCGCTCCGAGCAGATCGCCCGGCTGCTCCCCGGAGGGCGGCGCGACGCCGAGGCGGCGGATTCGGCCGGGGCCGGGGACCGGCAGCCGGTTCCCTGGGACAGGCCCGCTAGGAGGCCGCCGAGGTTCCCGCTCCGGTGGCCTCCCCGGCGAGAGCCCGCCGGCCGCGCCGCCGCAGGATCACCACCGCTCCCGCCGCCGCCACGACCAGCACGCCCGCCCCGGCGAGCCACGGCCACGGAACGGTCGTGCCGGCACCGGCCGCGAAGGAGGTGTCCCACAGCCTCACTGTCTTGTCGTCGCCACCGGTGGCGAGGATCTTCCCGTCGGGAGCGAAGGCGGCCGACCAGACCGGACCCGCGTGGCCGGTGAGCGGGTCGCCGATCGGCCGCCGGGTCGCCAGGTCCCACAGCCGGACGACGGAACCGGTGCCCACGGCCAGGGTTGCGCCGTTCGGGCTGAGCGCGACGGTGTGGATCTCGTCCGGATGGCCGGTGAGAGGGGCGCCGATCGGCCGGCGGGTCGCGACGTCCCACAGGATCACCGTCCTGTCGCGGCCGCCGGTGGCGAGGGTCCTGCCGTCGGGACCGAAGACGACCGACCGCACCAGATCGGTGTGGCCGGTGAGGGGGGCGCCGATCGGCCGGCGGGTCGCGACGTCCCACAGGATCACCGTCGCGTCGTCGCCGGCGGTGGCGAGGGTCCTGCCGTCGGGGCTGAAGGCGACCGACTGCACCCAGTCGGTGTGGCCGGTGAGGGGGTCGCCGGTCGGCTGCCGGGTCGCGACGTCCCACAGGATCACCGTCTTGTCGGCGCCGGCGGTGGCGAGGGTCCTGCCGTCGGGGCTGAAGGCGACCGACCGTATCCAGTCGGTGTGGCCGGTGAGGGGGTCGCCGGCCGGCTGCCGGGTCCGTGTGTCCCACAGGATCACCGTGTGGTCGCCGGAGTCGGTTCCCTCGCCGTTGTTGCCGCCACTGGCCAGGAGCCCGCCGTCCGGGCTGAACGCCATCGCCTCCACCGCCCTGGTGTGGCCTTTCATCGGGTCGCCGACCGGCCGCCGGGTCCGCGCGTCCCACACGATCACCGCGCCGTCGCCGTCGCCGCCTGCCAGCGTTCCGCCGTCGGGGCTGAACGCCACGACGTTCACCCTCTCGGTGTGCCCCCTGAGCTGGGCGACGCCGGTTGTTCTCGCGGGGTCCGGCGCGGGCCGGAACAGGTAGGCCGCGGTGGCGGCGGTGACCAGGATCGCCGCGGCCACCGCGATCGCGGGGCGGAGCCCGCGCCGGGGGGTACGCGCCGGGACCCGCGCGGGCTCGGTGGCGGCCGGAGAGGTGGTGGGGGGCGGGGCGCTGGGGGACATAGGGGACACGGCGGACACTGCGGTGAACGGCAGGGTGACGGGCCGTACCTCCTCCTGGCGCGCGGTGGCGTACGCCTCGGCCGGTGAAGGAGACGGGGGAGGAGCGGGTGCGGGGGGAGCGGCGCGGTCGGCGATCCGGGTGTCGCCGTCGTCCGGTCCCGGCCCGGCCGAGGATTCGTCTCCCGGCCCGGCGGAGGGTTCACCGGATGCCGGCCCGGCGGCGATCCCGGCGAGCGCGGCTGCGGCCTGGGAGCCGGTGAGGCGTAGGGCGGGGTCCTTGCGCAGCAGCCCTTCCAGAACGGGCGCCAGAGGACCGGCGTGCACGGGCGGGACGGGCGGCCGGGTGGCGATCGAGACGTAGATCGACGCGTGCGTCGTGCCGCTGAACGGACGGTGGCCCTCGACCGCGGCGTACAGGGTGGCGCCCAGCGACCACAGGTCCGACGCCGCGGTGGCGGGGTGGCCGTTGATCTGCTCGGGAGAGATGAAGGCCGGGGTACCCAGGGTGACGCCGGCGCCGGTGAGGGTGACGTCTCCCTCGACGGCGGCGATCCCGAAGTCGGTCAGCACGACCCGCTCGCCTTCGAGCAGGACGTTGGCGGGTTTGATGTCGCGATGGGTGATCCCGGCGGCGTGTGCGACCGTCAGCGCCGCGAGAATCTGCCCGCCGATCGCCGCCACCCGCTGGGGCGGCAGGCGCCCCCGGGTTCTCAGCACCTCGTCCAATGAGGGCCCGTCGACGATCTCTGTCACGATCCACGGGCGGCCGTCGGCCTCGACGACATGGTCGTGAACGGTGATGATCGCCGGATGTTTCAACTGCGCCGCGGCGCGGGCCTCACGCTGCATCCGCTTGTAGAGCGTCTCGCGCGCGGAAACGTCCAGATGATCGGGGAGGATGAGTTCCTTGACCGCCACCTGGCGGTGCAGGCTCTCGTCCCGCGCCCGCCACACCGTGCCCATCCCGCCGCGGCCCAGCACGTTCATCAGCCGGTATCGCCCGGCGACCAGCCTGCCCGCGTCGTTCGCCACGATAAGACCTTAACGACGGCATGGTGTGATAAGCCGTAAAGGGGAACTGATCGTAACCGTGATGATGCCGAGCGTGGGCCGTCCGATCGGCGCGGCCGTCACGTGAATTCTCGAGAACCCCCGGGGTGACCTCGGGAGATTCCGGCCTCCTAGCCGTCTGCGGCGGTGCGGCGTCCGATGATGGGGCGCAGCACGTCCAGCACCGTCGCGTCCTCGATGGTCGAGGGGGCGGGCTCGTCGGAGCCCTCCGCGATACCGCGCATGGTCTTGCGCAGGATCTTCCCCGACCGGGTCTTCGGCAGGGCCGGGACCACGTCCACCTGCCGGAAGGCCGCCACGGCGCCCACCTGCTCGCGGACGGCCAGGACCAGCTCGGCCCGCAGGGTCTCCAGGTCGATCTCCGACCCGCTCTTCAGCACCACGAAACCGCGCGGCACCTGCCCCTTAAGCTCGTCGGCGACCCCGATGACCGCGCACTCGGCCACCGCCGGATGCGCGGCGAGCACCGCCTCCATGGACCCGGTCGACAGCCGGTGCCCGGCCACGTTGATCACGTCGTCGGTGCGGCCCATCACGAACAGGTAGCCGTCCTTGTCGAGGTGGCCGCCGTCGCCGGTCAGGTAGTGGCCGGGGAAGGCCGACAGGTAGGACTTCACGTAGCGCTCGTCGTCCTGCCAGAGGGTGGGAAGGGTGCCCGGCGGGAGCGGGAGCCGGATGCAGATCGCCCCCTCCTCTCCCGGGGCGCACTCGTCGCCGGAGGGCCTCAGCACGCGCACGTCGTACCCGGGGACGGGCACGGTGGGGGAGCCGGGCTTGACCGGCATGGGCTCCAGTCCGCGCAGGTTGGCGGCGACGGGCCAGCCGGTCTCGGTCTGCCACCAGTGGTCGACGACCGGCACGCCCAGCCTGTCCGCCGCCCAGTGGTAGGTGTCGGGGTCGAGACGCTCACCGGCGAGGAACAGCGTCCGCAGCGACGAGATGTCGTACCCGCCGAGCAGGGCCGCCTCCGGGTCGGCCTTCCTGATGGCGCGGAACGCGGTCGGCGCCGTGAACAGCGCGTTCACCCGGTGCTCGGCGATCACCCGCCAGAACGCGCCCGCGTCGGGGGTGCCGACCGGCTTGCCCTCGTACAGCACGGTCGTGGCGCCGCGCAGCAGCGGCCCGTACACGATGTAGGAGTGCCCGACGACCCAGCCGACGTCGGAGGCCGCCCAGAACACCTCGCCCGGCGCGATGTCGTAGACGTTGGCCATGCTCCACAGCAGCGCCACCGCGTGCCCGCCGTTGTCGCGCACGACGCCCTTCGGCAGGCCGGTCGTGCCGCTGGTGTAGAGGATGTAGAGCGGGTCGGTCGCCCGCACCGGCACGCATTCGGCCGGTTCGGCCTTCGCGCTCGCCCAGTCGACGTCCCGCCCCTCCACCAGCTCGGCGGGGGCCTGCTCGCGCTGCAGGATCACGCAGTGCGCGGGCGCGTGCGCGGCCAGCCCCAGCGCGGCGTCGAGCATCGGCTTGTACGGCACCACGCGCGAGGGCTCGATCCCGCAGGAGGCCGACACGACCACCTTGGGGCGCGCGTCGTCGATCCTGGCCGCCAGCTCCCTGGGCGCGAACCCGCCGAACACCACCGAGTGCACCGCCCCCAGCCGCGCGCACGCCAGCATGGCGATCACCGCCTCGGGCACCATCGGCATGTAGACCACCACCCGGTCGCCCTGCTCCACCCCGAGCGAGCGCAGCACGCCGGCGAACCTGGCGACCTCGTCGCGCAGCTCGGCGTAGGTGTAGCGCCTGCCGGTGCCCGTCACCGGGCTGTCGTGGACCAGCGCGAGCCGGTCGCCGTGACCTGCCTCGACGTGCCGGTCCAGCGCGTTGTGGCAGGTGTTCAGCTCCCCGTCGGGAAACCACCGGTAGAAGGGCGGCGCCCCCGCGTCCAGCACCTCGCGCGGCGGCCTGCTCCAGGTGACCGCCTCGGCGGCCTCGGCCCAGAAGTCCTCGGGATCGGCGATGCTGCGGGCGAAGGCGTCAGCGTACGACATCAGGCCATCATGCTCTTTCCCGGACTCCCGGGTCGAGGCCCCTCTCCGGAGCGGGCATCGATCCATAAGCACACGACAGCAGGACCTCACCCACCTCTCCGTGACCGTGTTGACGCGCGGTATGCGGACGCCGGTGAGCACCGTATGGATGCCGGCCTCGGCCGGGATCTCGTCCATGAGTTCCGGGCAATTCCCGTCCCGCTCTTGGATCAGGTGGCGCGCTCGGCAGCCCGCGTCCTCCGGATCCGTCTTAAGAATTTCCCAGATGGCAGAGGGCGCGACCTTGATACCGAGGATGGCCGGTTCGCCGTGCACGCGCCGGTGACCCCATGACGGATTCTCTTCAACCAGCCGTAGAACGAGAGCACGGACAGAGCGCGCAGCGGGCGGCCTTCCGGGCCGCTTCTTCCGGCATATGCGAGCACGGCGCTTCATGACCGGACCGCGGTGCCGGCGCCCTGGATGACAAGCCTGGGTGTGGGTGGAGCGACGGGGCTGGACCTATGATTTCGACGCATGTGGATGCGTTGGTCGGCTGCCGTGATTTTCGTGTTGTTTCCGACGGTGTCGGCGTATTTCGGGGGAGCACTTATCTCGATTACCGGGCTGTTTTATTATGACATGTCCGTGCGTGATGGGATCGGGATATTCGCGCTGGCGCAAGGACTCGGCGTCGGGTACCTGAACCCGGCGGTCTTCGATGTGGCGGTGGCGGTGCTGCGCGTGGAAATTTTCACGATCGGTTTCGCGGTGCCGGCGGTTCTGGTTGTCGCGGCGTTGCTGTGGCGGGAACGTCGCTTCACCAGGCTCGTGGTCTGGCTGCTGGTCGTCCTTTCAGTGGCGAATCTCGGCGCCAACCTGGTTGCCCTTTTCTCGGATCTGTCGGTGTGCCCGCCGTTGGGTGACCATGACTCCGCCTGCTACCGGGGCGCCGGGGCGACACCGTTCTTCCTCTACGCCCCGGCCTACGCCCTCGCCGCCTACCTGCTGGCGGCCCTCACCACTGCCAAGGCCGGCGCTGACGCCACACGACCATCCGTCCCGTGATCCCCCTGGACCACACCGATCCTGGCAGGACCTCCCTCGGCCGGGCCGTTGTCCGGTCGCCGACCAGCTCGCCAGGCACGGTCGGCATGGAAGATCACGGATGTCAAGATTTTAATAAAGAATCTTAACCGAATGGCTGGCCGGGCAGGGCATGCCCGACCCGGAGTGCGGTCTCCGGTGGACTCACATGGTGGACGCGTCCATGGTCGAGTTCGGCGACGGCGAACCCGAGTACTTCACCGAGGTCCGCCTGACACCCGCGCTACGGGCCACGTCCACCGGCGACGAGCTGATCGACGAGGTGCTGCTGCGGCAGCCGTTCGACTGGTCGGGCGAGGGCCTGGGCAGCGGGATCGACGGGTGGTCGGCCATGCTGCCCTCGCACCGCGAGGTGGTGGTCGTGAACATGCTGCCGTTCGTGCTCCGCGGCCGCTGGTACGCGAGCGTGACCCCGGCGGAACTGTCCCGCCTGGCCGCCTGCGACGGCCCCGTGAGCGAGGCGACGGCGGTGATCATCGCCTTCCTGCTGGGGAGCGGCGTGCCCAGGACGATCCCGGTGGTGCTGCGGATGGCGGCCAGGGGCGACCTGCCCGCCGAGACGATCGGCCGCCAGCTCGCGTTGGTGCTGCGCCGCACCTGGCTGGAGACCCGCCCCGCCATCGCGGCCCTGACCGAGCTGGCCGACGCCGGCGGCCACCACGAGGTGTGGCGCATCCTGCGGGCTCTGCTGCCCGGGATGTTGCCGGGCGAGGGGCGGCGCATCACCGTGACCCACACCGAACTCGTCGCCTTCGCCACCGACGTGGCACGCTGGACCGGCGCGCGCGGGGAGATCCCGGTCGTCGCCGAGTTCGCGCGCAGCCGCCGGACGATCCGCTTCGTCCACGAGTGCAAGCGCCTTCACGCCCAGCTCACCGGTGCCACGGCATGAGGACGGCGTGTCGGGCGAGGTCACGCCGTCCTCGCCCGACACGCCGGTCCGGCTGGGGGATCAGGTGATTCCGCTCGGTTCGGCGGGGGCGGTGTAGCGGGCCTCGATGAGCTCGCGTA
Organism: Streptosporangium sp. LJ11; assembly: GCF_051918945.1. Lineage (NCBI taxonomy): Bacteria > Bacillati > Actinomycetota > Actinomycetes > Streptosporangiales > Streptosporangiaceae > Streptosporangium > Streptosporangium sp. LJ11. The sequence goes on along the minus strand of NZ_JBPXMB010000023.1, from coordinate 13,857 downwards.
CCCGTTTCCTGGCGTCGTCGACGGAGTCGCCGGGATCCTGCTCGACCTGGGCCACCTCGGCCGACAGCTCCTCGTCCTTGACGCTGTCCGCCAGCCAGCGCGAGTAGTCACCCCGGCGCAGGTGGTAGGTCCACGTCTCCTCGTCGACGCCGTCGGCGATGCGGCAGAACGCGGTCAGGTTGTCGGCCCGCAGGTTCAGCACGTTCTCGGGGCCGCGGAAGTAGAAGCTGGCGTCCTCTCCGAGCTCGCCGGCCGCGTACTTGCGGCGGTGCCTCTGGCGTTCCTCCTCCGGCGGGGCCAGCCTCACCCTGACCGGCTCGCCGCCGAGCCGCCAGAACAGCAGTTCCCCGGTCGGCAGGTCGGGAAGATCCCGGCCGGGAGCGTCGTGGCCGGTGGCGGCGGCGAACGCGCCCAGGACGCCCCCGGGCTCGTCCCCGACCGCGACGACCGTGTCGAGGGTCTGGACGACCGCCTCGCTGACCGCCTCGGGATGCACGGTGACCAGCAGGATCCCGCCTATCTCGCGCAGCATCCCCACCGACCGCAGCTTGAACCCGTCGGGCATCATGTGGTGGGCCTCGTCGACCACCAGCCAGTGCGGGTGCCCGGAGCCGGCCGGCAGTGCCGACAGGCGGGGCAGGAAGTCCTGGAAGAAACCGGGCCGGTCGTCGAGGGGTACGCCCAGCAGGTTGACCACGACGCTCTGCTCGGGGTCCTGCAGCACCTGGAGGATCTCCTCCTGGGTGGGCGCGCGCCGGACGTCGCCGAGCACGGACGCGCCCTCGACCCCGTCGGTGTAGTCGCCCTCGGGGTCGATCAGGCAGAACTGGTAGCCCGCCCTGGTGATCCGCTCCAGCAGCGCGGCGGTGACGGTGGACTTGCCGCTGTGCGAGGGCCCGGCGACCAGCATGCGCACGCCGTGCGGCGGGAACCGTACCTCTCCGCCGTCGTCGGTGCCCAGCAGCAGGTGGTGGCGCGTCACGTCCACGTCGGCCAGGTCGGTCTCCACGATCCGGTCGATCAACTCGACGACCCCGGCGCCGCGCTCCCGTTCGGTCACCAGGTCACACCGTTCCTTGACGGCGGGGAGCGCGTTGGCCACCGCCACCGCGCACTCGCAGGCGGCCAGGAACGCGTGGTCGTTCTCGGCGTCGCCCACGCCGACCACGCCGTGGGCCGACATCTCCAGCTCGGCCAGGGCCGCGGCCAGGCCGGTGGCCTTGTTGACACCCGAGGGCAGGACCATCACCGCGCCCTTGTTGAAGATGACCTGCATCTCCAGCCCGAGCTCGCGGATGGCGGTGAGAACGGTCTCGGCGTGGGGTTCCAAGGTGGAGACGATCGCCGAACCGACACTGAGCGGCTCCACGCCCAGCTCGCGCAGCCGCTCGACGAAGGCCTCGGGCGGCGCCTCCGCGAGGGTCGAGCTCTCCTGCTCGCCGGGACGGTGGAGCACGGCCCCGTTCTCGGCGACGACCAGGTCGAACAGGTCCAGTCGCTCGAAGTCCCGGGTGAGCGAGTCGACCTCCCTGCCGGTGACCATCACCAGCCGCCGCCCCGATCGGGCGAGGCGTTCGAGCGCGTCCAGGGTGTCGTCGTCGACGTGGCCCTCGGCGGCCAGCGTTCCGTCGTAGTCACAGGCCAGAACGTGATAGCGCATGCCGGGCCACTTACCCCGCCCCAGGGAGGGAAACGGGGTCCGAGGTGAACTTCTCCTGGCAGGAGGATGTTCCGGTGGCGGAACGAGATCCCTGACACGCCTGGCGTGAGCCGGATCCGGTCGGCTCGCGTGCCGGAGGAGGCGCCCACCGGCGTGCTCGATGACGGCGCACACGATCGTCATGGGATGGGCCGGGAGCACGGTGATCCTCCGGCCCGCGGGTCAGCCGGACACGTTCCGGCGGCGGACGAGAACGAACATGATCCCGATGGCGGCCACCGCGGCGGCGGCGATGATGCCGATCTGGAGGGGGAGGTCGTCGGACGAGTTCTCCTGGGCGGCGCGTTCGGCCAGTGCCGTGGTGGACGCCGGCGCGGCCGCCTTGGGGAGCACGATGTCCTGGGCCTTCACGGTCGCCGACTTGCGGACCTCGGCGGGCTTGGTGACGGTCACGGCGACCTTCCACTCACCCACGGGGAGCGGCTCGGCCGCGTTGTAGAGGTTCTGGCCCTCGGGCGCCGACTTCAGCGGGATCGGGCCGAAGGTACGGCCGTCGGGTGCCGTCGCGAGCAGGGTCGCCGCGACGATGTCGGTGACCGGGCGGCCGTCCTTCTTCCAGGTGACGAGCACGTTGACATTGCGGCCGCCGTCCCCGACGACCTCCAGCGCGAGGGGTGAGCCGGGCGCGGCGGAGGCGGCCGGGGCGCCGAGCAGCAGCCCGAGCCCGGCCAGCAGGACGGCCGCGGCGTATCTCAGGGCCTTGTTCACTGGCGTGGTTTCCTTCCGGGTTCGGCGGCGGCGGGTCCGGTGGGGCCCGCCGCCGCCGGAGCGCGAAACGGGGTGCCCGCGTCGCGGGGCACCCCGACTACGGATCCATCGGGGGCGCCGGGCTCATGGAGAGAGCCCGGCACCCCCTGGTCGGGGCCGTGACCCCACTTATACGGGCTTGCCGCCGTTCGCGACGATCAGGGCGTTGGCGTCACGCAGAAGCGTGGCCTTCACCGTCGGGTCGGAGACGACCTTCCGGTCCTTGACCTCCTTGATGAAGTGCTCGAGCTCCTTGACGACCTTCTTCTTGTCCGGTCCGGGCTTCTTGTCCTCGGCCCTCATGACCTTGCAGATCTTGTCCTGAAGCTTCTTGGCGCTCTTGGCGGACAGCTGCCCGGCCGCCTTGAAGCGCTCGATCAGGGCGGAGATGTCCTTGGTCGAGGTGACCGTCTTGAACGCGACCGACTGCTCGTGGACGCCGCCGGACTGGGTCTCGACGGTGACGGTGAGCGTGTGCTCGCCCAGGGCCAGCGTGTGGAGCGGCTGGACGGTCCCGGACGTGAACGGCCGGCCGTCCAGCTTGCCGGTCACGGTCTTGACCCCGGTTCCGGTGACCTCCCAGGCGATGGTCAGGTCCTTGCTGTCGCCGTACTCGGTGCCGTCCGCGACACCGGAGATGAGGATGGTGGGCTCGGCGCCGTCCTCGATCTTGATGGTCGCGGCCTTGGTCTCCTCGACGTTGCCGGCCTTGTCGGTGGCGCGGTAGCGCAGCTCGTGGTCGCCGACACCGATGACGTCGACCGTCGTGGTGTAGGGCGTCCAGTCGCCGCTGTCGAGGGCGTACTCGATCTTCTCCACGCCGGACGTCGCGTCCGTCGCGGCGAGGGTCACCGGCACGGTGTCCTGGCCGACCGGGAGGAAGTCCGCGGTGGTGACGGGCGCGGTCGCGTCGACCTTGACGGCGAGCGTCCTGGTCTCCTCGACGTTGCCCGCCTTGTCGACGGAACGGTACGCCAGGGTGTGGTCACCGTCACCGGTGATGACCACCGGCTCCAGGTACGTGGTCCAGGCGCCGCCGTCGAGCTGGAACTCGGTCTTGTCGACGCCGCTGCCCTGAGCCTCGTCGGCGCCGGCCAGCGCGACCTGGACCAGGCCGGTGAACCACCCGTTCGCCGGCTGGGCCGGGTCGGGGGTGGCCGTGGTCACCGGGGCGGTCGAGTCGGCCGTTCCGCCACCGTTGAGGCGGAAGTAGTCGAACTTGACCGTCTTGGACGCCTGCTGGGAGGTGCCGATGGCGTACACGCCGATCTTGCCGTCGCCGACGGCGGTGTTGGTCACCGCCTCCGCGAACTCGGTCCACGTGGTGCCGTCGGAGGAGTAGGACCCCTTGAAGGCGGTGCCCTCCTTCTTCAGGCGGAGGTGCCAGACGCCCTGGGTGAGCGAGCCGATCTGCGGCTGCGGGTTCAGGACGGTTCCGGCGACCTCGCTGCGCAGCTCGATCCGCCGCGACACCGCGGAGCCCGCGGCGTTGTCCATGACGTAGTCGAGCTTCACGTAGTCGTCGTCACCGGCGTAGACGATCAGGCCGCCCTGCTGGTACTGCTCGTTGAGCGCCGATCCGTCGATCTTCGTCTCCAGCGTCCAGTCGCCGCTCGGCGCCGTCTGCAGGATGAAGTTCTTCGGAGCGGAGTTGCCGGTCCCGAAGATGTCGCCCGTCTGGGTGTCGATCTCCAGGTTGCCGCCGGTGACCCTGGCGGTCGAGCTGTCACCACGGACGATCGCGTCCCAGCGGCAGGTGTCGATCGACGAGCCGTCGAACTCGTCGCTCGGCTCGGGCTTGCTCGCGGTGTCGTCGGGGCTGATGTGGAACCAGTCGAAGGACGCGTCGACCACCGGGCGGGTGCCCGTGCTCGCCAGGGAGAGCAGGCCGATCCTCGGGTTGGTGATCCCGGCGAGCGCCTTGGTCTGCGGCATCGCCGTGAACGTGGTCCCATCCGGCGAGTAGTGGGCGGTGAGGTTGGTGCCGTCGCTCATGAACCGCACGTACACCGTGTCGGGGTAGGCGTCCCCGAGGTTGGCCGTGTTGCTCTGCGTCACCTCGTTGGGGGTGCCGTTCTCCTCCCGGATGAACTGGAAGACGCGGGCGGCGTGGTCGTTGGTCCCCCGTGCCTGAAGCACCATCTTGGCGTAGTTGTTGTCGTCGCCGTACACGATCAGACCCGCCTGCTGGTACATGTCGCGGGCGTTCAGCGTGACCTTGGTGGTGGCCGTCCAGGCTCCCTGCGGCACGGGCTGGAGGACGATGTTGGTCGTGGTGCCGGCACCGGTGCCGTAGATCTCGGTGAGCGATGTCGGCAGGACGAGCTTGCCGTCCGCGACCTTGAGGTTCTGGTCCTCACGGACGACCGACCAGCGGTCCCGGTCGAGTTCGGCGCCCAGGAAGTCGTCGGAACGACCGGTGAGGCACGCGGTGCTCGGCGGGTCCACCTTGATGGAGATCGTCTTGCTCGTCGAGGCACCCTTGGTGTCGGTCACGGTCACCGTGGCGGTGTACGTGCCGGGCGCGTTGTAGGTGTGGCTCGCGTCGGCGGTGGCCGGCTCAGGCGAGCCGTTCACGCCGAAGTTCCACTTGTACGTGAGCGGGATGTTGCCGTCGGGGTCGGTGGCGGTCGAGGTGAAGTCGACCTTCAGCGGGGCGACGCCCGTGACCGGGGTCGCCGACGCGGTCACCGTCGGGCGCTGGTTGTCGGTGGCGCCCTGGCCGATGAAGTCGACCCAGTTGACGTTGAGCAGGTAGGCGTCGTTGGCCGCGCTCGCCGGCTTGCGCACGATGAAGAACAGCGGGCCGGTCGTCGCCGGGACGTCGGTCAGGTCGACCGTGACGTCCTTGTACGTCTGCCAGCCGCCGGTCGGCGTGATGTCGACCGAGCCCACCAGGGTCCCGGTGTCGGCGTTGCCCGTCTTGATCTGCACGGTGCCGCCGGCGCCGCCCGAGGAGACCCGGAACCGCACCTGGGTGATGCCGCTCAGGTTGATCGGGGTGTAGGCCCAGTAGTCGCCGTCGTTGGTGAAGGCGATGCTCTGGTTGCCGCCCTGGGGGTCGGTGGCGGCCTCGGCCTGGACGCCGGGGGTGTCGGTGCCCGTGCCGTCCGCGACCCGGCCGGTCGACGAGAAGTGCTCGGCCTGCTTGCGCTTGGGCTGGAGGATGGCCTCGGCCCGCCCGGTCAGCGACTGGGCGCCGCCCGCGCCACCCTTGTCGGCGTAGGTGGCCTCAAGGATGTAGAACAGGTTGTCGTCGATGCCGTGTCCGCTGTCGGACAGCGTCTGGATGGTGCCCTCGCAGCCCTCGTGCTGGTCGAGCGGGTGACCGTGGCTGTCGTGACCCAGGTACGCCTGGATCTGGACCTTGTCACAGTCGATCGTGCCGTCCTCGGCGTCGGTGACCACGATCTTGTAGTTCACCTGGTCGCCGAACTCGAAGAACGCGCCGTTCGGCGGCAGCTCGAAGGTCACCTTCGGGCGGGTGTTGCCCGCCGTGATCGGCAGGTTCGCCGTGCCGGTGAGGCCGTCGGGGTTGCTGACGGTCAGGACCGCGCTGTACTGCCCGGCCTGGGTGTAGGTGTGCGAGGGGTTGGCGTCGGTCGAGTCGGTGGTGCCGTCGCCGTCGAAGTCCCACGCGTAGGTGATCGGCCTGCCGTCCGGGTCGTTCGACCCCTGGCTGGAGAACTGCACGGTCAGCGGGGCCGGGCCGTCGGTCTTGTCCGCGGAGACGCGGGCGACCGGCGGGCGGACGCCCTTGACGTACTCGATGCGGTAGATGCCGGAGTCGGCGTTGTCGCCGCCGAAGCCGGAGCCCCACTCGATCAGGTACAGCGCGCCGTCGGGACCGAACTTGATGTCCATGGGGCGCTTGAAGCTCATGGCGCTCAGGATCTGGTTGATCTTGATCTGGGCGTTGCCGGCCTCGTTGAGCTGGAACGAGAACATCTTGTTCGTGTTCCACTCACCGAAGATCGCCTTGCCGTCCCAGTAGGCCGGCCACTTGACGGTCGACTGCAGGTCGGCGTCGTAGCGGTAGACCGGGCCCGCCATCGGCGCGCCGCCGTTGAGCTCGGGGAAGGAGTTCGGGTTGGTGGCGCTGGTGTACGGGATCGACGCCGCGATCGCCGGGGGCAGCGTGGTCAGGCCGGTGTTGTTGGGCGAGTCGTTCACCGGCGCGGCGCAGTTGAACGCCGAGCCCGACGCCTTGGTGGCGAAGTTGTAGTCGATGTACGGCGTGTTGTCGCCCACGCAGAACGGCCAGCCGTAGTTGCCCGGCTTGCTGACCAGGTTCCACTCGACGGTGCCCCGCGGACCGCGGGTGGCGCTCGCGGAGCCCGCGTCGGGTCCGTAGTCGGCCACCATCGGGAAGCCGGTCTTCGGGTCCAGGCCCATGCGGAACGGGTTGCGGAAGCCCATGGCGTAGATCTCGGGCTTGGTCTTGTCCGTGCCCGGGGGGAACAGGTTTCCGGCCGGCACGGTGTAGGTGCCGTCGTCCTGCGGGGTGATGCGCAGCAGCTTGCCGCTCAGGTCGTTGGTGTTGCCCGAGGTGCGCTGGGCGTCCCACGAGGACCGGCCGGCCTGCTCGTCGATCGGCGTGTAGCCGTCCGAGGCGAACGGGTTGGTGTTGTCACCGGTGGCCAGCCACAGGTCGCCGGTCTTGTGGTCCATGAGCATGCCGCCACCGTGGTGGCAGCACTCGGCCCGCTGCACCGGCACGTTGAGGACGACCTTCTCGCTCGAGAGGTCGAGCGTGTCGCCGTTGACCGTGAACCGGCTCAGCCGGTCGACGTTCTGGCCCGTCGGCGAGTAGAAGAGGTACAGCCAGTTGTTGGTGGCGAAGTCCGTGTCCAGCGCCAGGCCGAGCAGGCCGCTCTCGTTGGCGGTGAACACGTTCAGGCGACCGGCCGTCACGGTCGAGCCGGTGGTCTTGATGATCTTGACGTCGCCCAGGCGGTCGATGTAGAAGACCCGGCCGTCCTTGGCGATGTCGGTCATCATCGGGTTCGCCGTGTTGTCGTCGAGGGTGACCTTCTCGAAGCTGCCGCTCTGCGAGGCCGAGCAGTCGGCCTTCTCGGCGCCCGCGGCGGTCTTGATCCCGCCGAGGAGCATCTTCAGGAAGTTCGGCTCGGCGAAGCTCTCCTTGGTGTGGCCGAGGCCGGTGTACCAGGAGCGTCCGCCGTCGTAGTCCTGACACCAGGAGATCGGGTGGTCGATGCCCTGCGTGGAGCCGGTGTAGGACTTCTGGTTCATCGACTGCAACACGTGCACGTTGTTGCGCGGGTTGGCCTGGAAGTCGTACCACTCGTCGACGCGGGTCCACGAGGTCGGCAGGTGCGAGGTCGACGGGTGGGCGAGGTCCTCGGTGAGGACCGTCGCCTGCTGGGTCGCCGGGTGCGACTTGAAGTACGCGCCGACGAGCTTGCCGTACCACTCCCAGTTGTAGCCGCTGTCGGAGGCCGCGTGGATGCCGGCGAAGCCGCCGCCGTTCTGGATGTAGCGCTCGAAGGCGGCCTTCTGGTCCGGCGTGGTGACGGGGTCACCGGTCGTGGACATGAAGATGACGGCCTGGTACTGCGCCAGGTTGGCGTCGGTGAACTGGGCGCTGTCCTCGGTCGTGTCGACCGCGAAGTTGTTCTCCTGGCCGAGCTTCTGGACGGCGGCGATTCCCTCGGGAATCGAGTCGTGCCGGAAGCCGCTGGTCTTGGAGAAGACCAGGACCTTGAAGGCGGGGTCGGCGGCGTTCGCCGACGACGCCAGGGCCGGCCCGCCGGCGGCGTTCGCCGGCGGCGTCAGGAATGTGAAGACGGGTATCAGGGGCACGACGATGGCCAGGGCCATCGCCGCCGCCATCCGGCGTAGGGAGCGGTTTTCGGTTATCGGCAGGCTCTTCGAGAGCCTGGCCCACGTTCGAGAACGTGGTGACATGATGATCCCTTTCCTGACTTGGGGGGTCGTCAGGCAAAGCGCGCGCCGCCGCACTGGTGCCACTTGTTGCATGAGGTTGGGTACTGCGGTGACTGGAGGGTGCCGCCTCCAGGCTTGTGGGGGACCCGTCAGCCGGTCGACAGCCGGGGTAGCGGATCCGTGATGAGGGTCGGGTGGTCGATGAGCCGGTTGATCACCATGTCCGCGGCGCCCCGTGAGGCGGCGCCGAAGCCGAGGTCGGAGGCGACGAACCGGCACCGGTTGGCGGAGCGGGCCACGACGAGCCGTTCCAATTCCGCCTGTGCGTGGGGCAGCAGCCATTCGGCGAGCGTGGCGAAGTAGCCGCCGACGACGATCATTCGCGGGTTGAACAGGTTGGCCAGGATCGAGCCGCCGAGCCCGAGCCACCGCCCCACCTGCGCGACCGCGTCCATCATCCGGCGGTCGCCCGCGGCCAATCCTCTGGCGATCTCCGTCGCGTGCTCCTCGGGGTCGGACACCGGCAGGTCGGCCGGCCGGTAGGCATGGTCGGGCATGGCCGTCCGTACCAGCGCCGCCAACCCCACCTTGGTCTCCCAGCAGCCGTGCCGCCCGCAGCCGCAGCGGGCGCCGCCCGGGTCGACCGGCAGGTGCCCGACCTCGCCGGAGAAGCCGTCCGCGCCACGGAGCAGCTTGCCGTCGACGAAGATGCCGCCGCCCACGCCGACCTCGCCGGTCAGGTAGACGAGATGGGGGGTGCCGGCGGCGACGCCGGAGGTGTGCTCGGCCACGGCCGCGAGGTTGGCGTCGTTGTCCACCAGCACTGGAACGCTCCACGGGCCGAGTGCGGCCGACAGCCGTGCCGCCAGCGGCAGGTCGCGCCAGCCCAGGTTGGGTGCGAACGTGACGACGCCGCGTGCCACGTCGACCAGGCCGGGGACCGCCACCCCGAGACCGGCGGGGACGGCCTCGGCCCGCTTCATCTCCTCGACGGCCTCCAGGGCCATCCTGCCGAGCACGCGCAGTGCGCGGTCCGGCCCGCCGGCCATCGCGTCGAAGCCGGTTCTGCGCTCCACGAGGACCCGGCCGCCGAAGTCGGACCCGTGAATCGAGATGTGGTCGACGTTGATCTCCAAACCCAGCGCGCCGACATGCGCGCCGTGCAGCGCCAGGGGGCGCCGGGGACGGCCGATCGCGCCGACGTGCTCCATGTCGATCTCCTGGACGAGTCGTCGGTCGATCAGCTGAGACACCAGGTTGGAGACCGTGGCCCGGTGCAGTCCCGTCACCTCCGCGATGTCGGCCCGGGACTGGGACGCGCGGTCACGCAGGTGGCGCAAGATCAACGAGAGGTTCGTCTGGCGCATCATGGGCGAGCTGGTCGGTAGGGCGGTGCCGGCGGCGTACATGACGTTGTACTCCTGGGTCACGCGAGTCACCGCCTTTCGTTTGTCTCAGCGATCAACTATTGGGGTTTTTAACATGCATGTGTCCGATGTGCACCTTGTTGAGAGGTAACGAGTTGACATCTTCGAACATGCGCAGGTAGATGGCGTGAGGGTTTTGTTATCAAGTTGTTATGTTTGTAATTTTCACTCTCCCGGCCGGTGCGCCCGGAAGGCGCCGGGGTGCGTGCGGGAGGGCGGCGAAGGAGCCGCCGCGAGCCGTGAGCGAGCCATGAACGACGCGAGCCACGGGCGAGCCGGGAACGACGCGAGGCATGAGCGAGCCATGAACGAGTCGCGCGCCCGGTCAGGTGACGGTGACGGCGCCGGAGGTGCCGTCGACGGTGACCTCCTGGCCGGTGGTGATGTGCTCGGTCGCCCCGCTCACCCCCACCACGGCCGGGATCCCGTACTCGCGGGCCACCACGGCGCCGTGGGAGTTGGCGCCTCCCATCTCCATCACCAGGCCGCCCGCGGTGAGGAACAACGGAGTCCAGCCGGGGTCGGTGGAGGGGCAGATCAGGATCTCCCCGGGCTCCAGGTGCGCGCCGACCGGGTCGAGGACGACCCTGGCGACACCGGTGACGGTGCCCGCCGAGGCCGGGGTGCCGGTCAGCGCCCCGTCCACCGGTGTCCGTACGGCGACGGCCTCCGGCTCGGTGCCGTCCGACAGCAGGACGCGGGGGACGTGCCTGCGGCGCAGCTCGCGGGCGGCCTCCTCGCGCCGCCGCGCCACGAGGTCCGTCAGCGCGGGTCGTGCGGCACCGGCCGTGGCCGGGGCTTCGCGGGAGGGCGGAGTCGAGGCCTCCCGGGAGGGCGCGGCGAGGGCCGCCCTGGCCTCGCGGAAGGTGAGGAAGAAGACGTCGTCGGCACGGGACAGCAGCCCGCGCGCCGCCAGCTCGACGCCGACGGCCAGCAACTCGGTCCGCATCGCGGCCAGCGCGGTCACCATGGCGTACTTGGGCATCTCGCGCAGACCCGCCAGCGCCCGCGTCCTGCCGAGCGCGAAGCGGACGAACCGCCCGCGAAGGCCTCCGGCGCGTCCGCTCAAGGTCTTGATCATGAGAACGGCCTCGGCGGCGCCCTTGGCGAACAGGGCGTCCGGAGCCAGGGCCGGGTCCTCCAACCGCAGGTAGTTGGCGAGGACGCCGACGATGTGGGTCGGATCCTCCGACCAGCGCGGTAGCCCGAGATCGATCTCGGCGACCGCCCTGACGCCGTAGACGGACAGGAAGTCCGCCAGGCCCCTCTGCGCGACGCCGGGAAGCGATCCGGCGCGGAAGCGCTCGGCCAGCTCGGCGGCGGGGGTGCCCAGCAGCAGGGAGGTGGTTTCGCGGTCCTCGCGTATGCGGGTGGCCAGCCGCCACAGCGCCAGGTCCATCTCGGTGGTCACGTTGTGCGGGAGCCCGCGCAGGACCGTCTGCAGCTCGCCGGGCCCGACCCGGTCACCCAGCGCCTTGGCGGCCAGCCCGAGCATCGCGAACCCGGCCGCCGCCGCCGGGGCGACGGTCGGCAGCAGGGGGAAGACCTGGTGGCTCAGCACCCGCTCGACGTGGTCGAGACGCTGGGCCGGGGTGGCGTCCCCGGGCGCGGCCAGCTCCCTCCGGAGGCGCGCGTCCAGCACCTTCACGTCCCGGTGCGCCGACGCGGGGTCGAGCAGGGCCCGTACGGCGCGCTGTGGGACGCGGAAGCGGGACGCGATCCTGAACGCCCGGCGCAGGGGCGGGCGGAGCGAGGGCTGGGTGACGCCGAACCGGGGATCGTCGAGCAGGCCGCGCAGCACCTTCGCCGACCGTGCCTCCATCACGTCGAGCACCTTCGGGAAGGCCACGCGGCCCACCCTGCCGCCCATCAATCCGGTGATGTCGAAGAACAGCCGCCCGCCCGACTCCGCGATGACGGGGGCACCGGCCACCCGGTCGGCCACCGGGATCCCCAGCATCTCGAACACCGACGACGACAGCAGCCTGAAGGCCGACATGCCCATGGGGGTGATCGGCCGGTAGAGGCCCTGCGCCAGGCTGAAACAGAAGTAGATCCGCGCGCCGCCGGGCTCGGAGCCTCCGCGCCGCGGGTCCAGGGCGCCGGTTTCCCCCGCGCCCGCGTCACCCGGCACGGACAACGGGTCCGCGGGCGGCTCCGCGTGGTGGGGGATCGGATAGAGCGTGGTGATGGGACGCGACTGGGTCAGCCAGAGGACGCCATCGGAGTCGATCGCCCACTCGGTGTCCTGGGGCGCACCGTAGTGCCGCTCGACCCGGTCACCGAGCTCGGCCAGCGCCGCCAGCTGCGCGTCGGTGACACAGGCGTTCTCCGTGAACTCCGTGGACTCCGTGGACTCCGTGGACTCCGTGGACTCCGGGGAGGCCGCGGGGTTCGCGGGTGCTTCGACGTGCTCGACGCCGCCGCCCGCCAGCGACCGTACGGCCAGCCGCTTGTCGCCGAGGCGGCGTTCGGTGATCCGGCCGGTGGCGGTGTCGACCACGAAGTGGTCGGGGTTGACCGCGCCGGAGACCACTGCCTCGCCGAGACCGGGACTGGCGTCGATCACCGCCTCGCGCCGCCGTCCGGTGACCGGGTTGGCGGTGAACATCACCCCGGCCACCTCCGACTGGACCATCTCCTGGACGACCACCGCCAGGCGCACCGTGTCGTGGCCGATGCCGTTCGCGGCCCGGTAGGCGACGGCCCGGTCGGTCCAGAGCGAGGCCCAGCACCGCCGGACCGCGTCCAGCACGGCGTCGGCGCCGATCACGTTGAGGTAGGTGTCCTGCTGCCCGGCGAAGCTGGCGTGCGGCAGGTCCTCGGCGGTCGCGGAGGAGCGGACCGCGACGGGACCGTTCGCGCTGTCGCGTACGGCGCTCGCGATGTCGTCGGGGACCGGCGCGGTGAGCACGAGCTCGCGGGCCTTCGCGGCCAGCGCGTTCAGGGCGGGGGCGTCCCCGGCGGCCGTCGTGGCGAGCGTCGCGAGCACCTCCTCCAGCCCGGCTCGCTCGGTGACCCTGCGGTAGGCCTCGGTGGTGACGCACAGGCCGGGGGGGACGGGAAACCCGGCGGTGGTGAGCACGCCGAGATTGGCGGCCTTGCCGCCGACGAGGGGCAGCATCTCCGCCCCGATGTCATCGAATCTCAGGATGAGCGGCTTGGGCATGGGTGCGTCGTCTCCTTGAGGCTTCGCCGAGAAGCGTCATGGCCCGGGTCACGAGCTCGCGTTCCTCGGCGGTCAGATGGGCCGTGACTTCGAGCTGGGCGTCGGCCCGGACGCGCTCGAACGTGCGGAGAAAGTCCGCTCCGGCCGGGGTGAGGGTGATTCGCCGCACCCGCCGGTCGCCGGGATCCTCCCGGCGGTCGGCCAGCCCTCGCCGTACGAGCTGGTCGACCAGGCGGCTGGTGGCCGAGACGGACCGGCTGACCCGCTCGGCGAGTTCGCGGAGCGTCGGGGCGACCGGTTCGTCGAGGAGGTAGAGCGTGGCGATCTGGATCATGGAGGGCTCGTCGCCCTCGAAGCCGTTCAGCATGTGGAGCAGCAGGCCGGGGATCAGCGCCCGCCGGAAGTCGCCGATGTCGTCGGCCAGCCGGTCGCGCTCCGCGCCGTCCACGGGGTCCATCGGACAACTCCTTGCATCAATGCAACTAATGCGTTGTCGCAAGGCTAAGCCGGAGGGGAGGAGAAGTCAACAAGTGATGAAATTAGCCCACGGCCTTCCGCCGATCTCGCGTGGTGTCCGGTCCGCGGGCGAGAGGGGCCCGGGTTCGTGGCGCACGCACGGTTCCCCGCGGGGTGCCGTCCGGCACGGCAGTGGACGCGGAGGTGAGAACGGCGCCGGGATACGGCATCGGGATGCAGGGCCGGGATGCAGGCCGGGCACAGGCCGGGTACAGCACGAAGCCGGCCCCCTGGGGAGCCGGCCGGGTTCGAGCGTGGGAGACCGATCGGGTCGGTGTCGGGTCGGTGTGCGGAGAGGGGGTTAGAAGGCGTCGCCCCAGCGGCCGCAGTCGTCGAACTTGTCGGTGCCCTCGCAGACGCGGATCTTGAAG